>NZ_QBJB02000007.1:0-198601 GCF_003057675.2 Pantoea sp. RIT413 | reverse complement strand
TCCTCCTCCGGAGTCAACCACTTTTTTCAGCGTTTTCTCCGGCGGAAGTTCTTACCGAATCTTCCTGTCGACGCCGTTTTCCGTAAGCCGGTGTGCCGTGTCGATGGAGGCGCATTATAGGGAGTTCTTCCGGGCTGACAAGCGTTAAATACAAAAAAAGAATCGTTCGCGCTATTTTTCGCCACAACGCTCTATTTCACAACGATTTGCCTGGTAACTGCGCAAATTCATACGCAAATCTGCTCACTGCAGACCAGTCGGTGTACTCGACTTCTTTAGAGGTATCGGTTTCACCACCGGTCATGCGCATAATTAACTGAATCATTACCCGATCAAACCAGCGATAGCGCGGATAACGTAACGCGCCAGCAAACACAGCGCAGCAGTCGGGCTGCCACGGTGACTGCTCAAGAAATTTGCGGGTATAGGCATTGGTTTGCGGGGAACGCTTGTCAGCTTTGCGCGCCGTCAGATTCACGCTAAAAAATCCGCTTACCCGCTGCTGCAGCGACTGCCGGTGCTGCGTGACAAACTTCATCAGCGCCGTATCAAAATGACCATAGCGAATCGAGGCGCCTATCAGTACGCGATCGTACTGCGACCAGTCAATCTGCCTCGTCTCTGCAAGATCCTGCACATCACATAACTGCTGCGGTACCAGAGTCTGAGCAATACGCGCTGCAATTTCGCGGGTTTGTCCGTCGCGGGTGGAATAAAGTATTAATGCTTTCATTACAGGTTCCTGTTTCTCTTATTCACGCCAGAAAGTCGGCGTGAACAGCACCAGCAGCGTAAAGACCTCAAGACGCCCGAACAGCATCGTCAGGATCAATATCCATTTCGCCACATCATTCATGGTTGTGAAGTTGTCTGCGACTACACCCAGCCCCGGCCCAAGGTTGTTCAGCGTTGCCGCAACGGCAGCAAACGCGGAGAAGTCATCAACGCCGGTCGCGATAATTGCCAGCATGCTGAGCAGAAACACCAGCGCATAGGCGGAGAAGAAACCCCATACCGCTTCCAGAATACGCTCCGGCAGCGCCCGGTTGCCAAGCTTAATGGTGTAAACCGCATTAGGGTGCACCAGACGTTTTAGCTCACGTGAACCCTGCTTGAACAATAGCAGAATACGAATAACCTTCAGGCCGCCCCCGGTTGAGCCAGCCATACCACCGATAAATGCTGAGCAGAGCAGCAGCACCGGCAGGAACAGCGGCCAGCGTGCAATGCTATCTGTGGTGAAGCCCGCCGTTGTTGCCCATGACACTACCTGGAAAAAAGCCTGATTCAGCGTTTGCCAGCCGCTGTCATAAACATTATGCAGCCAGAGCACCAGCGTGCAGATCACCACCAGCGTAAACTGCACGCCAATAAACATCCGGAATTCAGGATCGCGCCAGTAAACCTTCAGGTTACGCCCGCTCAGCAGTGAAAAGTGCAGGCCGTAGTTACAGCCGGAAATCAGCAGAAACACCGCAACAATCGTGTTGATCGTCGGGCTGTTAAAATAGCCGATGCTGGCGTCGTGCGTGGAGAAACCGCCAATCGCGATGGTAGAAAAGCTGTGCCCGATAGCGTCAAACATCGGCATGCCGGCCAGCCACAGGGCCAGCGCGCAGGCGATGGTCAGCACAACATAAATCAGCCACAGCGTTTTTGCTGTCTCTGCAATACGCGGCCGCATCTTATTGTCCTTCAGCGGCCCGGGCATTTCGGCGCGATAAAGCTGCATGCCACCAACGCCCAGAATCGGCAGTATGGCAACGGCCAGCACGATAATCCCCATACCGCCCAGCCACTGCAGCATCTGCCGGTAAAACAGAATCGCTTTCGGCAGGGAGTCGAGCCCCACCAGCGTCGTTGCACCCGTCGTCGTCAGGCCGGAAAAGGATTCGAAAAAGGCATCGGTCGCGGAGAGGTGAGGCTGCTCGGCAAAGATAAACGGCATTGCACCGACGCTGCCCAGTACCGTCCAGAACAGCACCACAATCAGAAAGCCTTCGCGCGGTTTAAGTTCGGTCTTCTGTTTACGGTTGGGCCACCAGAGCAGCGAACCAATGACAATCGCCATCAGGAACGTCTGACTGAAGGCGCGGCCGGCACCGTCGCGATAAATCAGCGCCACTAAACCCGGTACAATCATGGTTACCGAGAATAAAATAACCAGCAGACCCACAATGCGGGTAATGGCGCGGAAGTGCATTCAGCCGTGTCCTTTGTTCAGTTATCCAGCGGGAGCAGCGCTAGCGCACCCCGGCTGTAGTCAGAGAGGTTTTGCTTAAAGGCCGCTATCTGCGAATGAGGCAGCGCAATGCGCAGCGTGATGCAATCTTCATAGCGGCTCTCTTCGGTAACGCCGTCAAAACGCTGCAGCAGGCGTTCTATATCGCTCATCTGTGCATAATCACAGCGCAGCATAAAAGATTGCATCGGCACTTTGCGCTGACGCGGCAGCTGTTTCAGTCCCTGCTGCACCCCGCCGCCGTAAGCTTTGACCAGCCCGCCGGTCCCCAGCATGATGCCGCCATAATAGCGTACGACTACGGCAGTGATCTCACCAAGGCCGCTCCCCATCAGCTGCGCCAGCATCGGCTTACCTGCCGTGCCGGAGGGTTCGCCATCGTCGGAGAAGCCCAGCTGCTGTGAATCGTCCGGAGCACCGGCAACCCAGGCCCAGCAGTGATGCCGCGCAGCGGGATGCTCGCTTTTGACCCGCTGCACAAACGCCCGCGCCGCTTCAGCACCCGGCGTATGCGCCAGCAGAGTGATAAAGCGGCTTTTTTTGATCGTCTCTTCGCTGCTGCTTATCGCCTCAGCCGGAATATCATAAGCGTCCATCAGGCCAGGTGCAGGTCGCGCGTCATATTCTCAATGCGATTAGGGTGGATCACCACATTATCTTCAATGCGAATTCCGCCATACGGCTTCAGCGCATCAATCGCCTGCCAGTCAAAGTGCTGGGTGTACTTACCCCCGCGTAGCGGCGCCAGCAGCGAATCGATAATATAGAAGCCCGGCTCAATGGTCAGTACCATGCCGGGCTCCAGCACCCGGGTGCAGCGCAGATAAGGGTATTGCGCCGGCGCAGCCAGATGCGTGCCGCGATCGTCCTGCATAAAACCGGCCACATCATGTACCTGCAGCCCGAGGGGATGACCCAGGCCGTGCGGCATGAAAGGTCCGGTGAGATTCTCTGCCACCAGCGCCTCTTCCGTCAGGCCTTTTACCAGACCAAATTTCAGCAACAAACGCGCAATGCGCTGATGCATCTGCAGATGATAATCGGTATAGCGCACGCCCGCTTTCAGCGTAGCGATTAGCGCCAGCTCCTCTTTATTCATTGCCTCCACCAGCTCGGCATAGCGCGTTTTACTTTGCGCCGCATAGCTGCGGGTTAAATCTGCTGCATATCCTGCATACTCAGCGCCGGCGTCAATCAGGAAGCTGTGACGTTTGGCTGGCGGCTGGTGATCGAGCCGGGTGTAGTGCAGCACGGCTGCATGTTCGTTCAGCGCCACAATATTGCCATACGGCACATCCGTATCCCGGTGCCCGGTAGCGGTAAGATAGGCGAGGTTAATATCGAACTCGCTCATGCCGGAGAAAAACGCCTCTTTAGCCGCGCGATGGCCAGCAACCGCCAGCTTCTGCGCCTGACGCAGGCAGGCGAGCTCATAATCCGTTTTGATACTGCGATGATAATGCAGGAAATCGATGACCGCCTGCGGGTTGATCTGCGCGCTGCTGAAGCCCAGCTGCGCAGCACGTTCCGGTACCGGGCCAATGTAGGCGACGTTTTCACGCGATGCTGGCAGCAGCTGTGCAATCTCATCTGCATTTTTCAGCCCGATGACATCAACATCTCCGGTCCAGAAGCTCTCCGGCAGCGGCTCGACGTTATGCCAGTAGTCGACGGGTGAATAGAACCACAGTTTAGGTTTATTGCTGCCGTCGACCCACAGCCAGCAGTTCGGCACCTGCGTGACCGGCACCCAGGCTTTGAACTGCGGATTCACTTTAAACGGATAGGTGTGATCATCCAGAAAAACGGTCTGTAGCTCGCCGGAGTGGATCAGCAGCGCATCCAGTTTGCCGCGCGCCAGAATCTGTTGCGCCCGCTGCTGCAGCGTTTTGATATGCGCCTGATACAGTGTTTTCAGTGAATCCATGAACGAGTCTCCGATGTCGCGAAAGTGGCCGCAGTGTAGCATAGCCGCGCCGCTATTGGCGCGCCAGCCAGCCTGTGATCGCGGTATCAAATAAGCACACTGCCGTTTGCAAAAGAGGGGCAGGCCGCTCACACTCCTGTTCATCTGGTATGACCAGATCACTTTTCGCGGTTTCAGGAGACGGATATGCTCTACCAAGGCGATACCCTTTCATTACACTGGCTCGAAGACGGCGTTGCCGAGCTGGTTTTCGATGCTCCCGGCTCGGTCAATAAACTTGATATTAAAACCGTCGCCAGCCTGGGAGAGGCGCTGAATGTACTGCAGCAGCAGCCCGGTCTGCGCGGTCTGCTGTTAAGCTCCGCCAAACCCGCTTTTATCGTCGGCGCGGATATCACCGAGTTTCTTTCGCTGTTTGATGCCCCTGAAGAGAAACTGAGCGCGTGGCTGACCTTTGCTAACAGCATTTTTAACCGGCTGGAAGATCTGCCGGTGCCGACCATTGCCGCCATTGATGGCTATGCGCTGGGGGGTGGCTGCGAGTGTGTGCTGGCAACCGATCTGCGCGTCGCGACGCCGGAGACGCGTATTGGCCTGCCGGAAACCCGACTCGGCATCATGCCAGGCTTTGGCGGTAGCGTGCGTTTGCCGCGCCTGCTGGGAGCCGACAGCGCGCTGGAGATCATTGCCGCCGGCAAAGATGTGGATGGATTAAGCGCGCTGAAGCTGGGTCTGGTCGATGCCGTGGTCAGCCGCGACAAACTGCGCAGCGCCGCGCTCACTATGCTGCACGACGCCATTACCCAGCAGAGCTGGCAGGCACGCCGGGCGCCGAAGCTGGCGCCGCTGAAGCTGAGTCCGGTTGAAGCCGCGATGAGCTTTACGCTGGCGAAAAGCATGGTGCTGCAGACGGCAGGTAAACACTACCCTGCCCCGCTGACAGCGGTGAAAACAATTGAAGCTGCCGCCGGGCTGACGCGCGATGATGCGCTTAAGCTTGAAACGGCTGCGTTTGTGCCGCTGGCACAGAGCGATGTTGCCCGCGCGCTGGTCGGCATTTTCCTTAACGATCAATATGTCAAAAGCCTGGCGAAAAAACATAGCGCCCGCGCAGAGCTGCCGCAGCAGGCCGCCGTGCTGGGTGCCGGCATCATGGGGGGCGGGATTGCCTGGCAGTCAGCGTGGAAAGGCGTACCCGTTATCCTGAAAGATATCAGTGAAAAAGCGCTGACGCTGGGTATGAATGAAGCCAGCAAGCTGCTGAATAAGCAGCTGGCGCGCGGCAAAATTGATGGTGCGAAACTTGCTGCCGTGCTGACAACTATCCAGCCGGTGCTGGAGTATAGCGGTTTCCGCCGCGCTGATGTGGTGGTAGAAGCGGTAGTGGAGAATCCGGCGATCAAAGCGAAAGTGCTCGCTGAGACCGAACAGCAGCTGCGGGACGATGCCATTCTCGCCTCCAACACCTCAACCATCCCGATTAGCGAACTGGCGAAAGCGCTGCAGCGTCCGCAAAATTTCTGCGGTATGCACTTTTTCAATCCGGTACCGCGCATGCCGCTGGTGGAAGTGATCCGCGGCGAACAGACCTCAGAAGCGACCATCAGTAAGGTGGTGGCGTGGGCCAGCAAAATGGGAAAAACAGCGGTCGTGGTTAACGATTGTCCCGGTTTCTTTGTTAACCGGGTACTGTTCCCCTATTTTGCGGCTTTCAGCCTGCTGCTGCGCGACGGCGCTGATTATCGCCAGATTGATAAAGTCATGGAGCAGCAGTTTGGCTGGCCAATGGGGCCGGCGTGGCTGCTGGATGTGGTCGGTATCGATACCGCCCATCATGCGCAGCAGGTCATGGCGCAGGGCTTTCCGGCGCGCATGCAGAAAAACTATCGGGATGCCATCGATGTCCTGTTTGATGCGGGCCGGTTTGGGCAGAAAAACGGCCTCGGCTTCTACCGCTGGGAACAGGATAAAAAAGGCAAACCGCAGAAGATACACGATCCGGACGCCGATACGCTGCTGAGCAGCGTCAGTGAACCAGCACGCGCATTCAGCAATGAAGAGATTATCAACCGTATGATGCTGCCGATGCTGCATGAAGTGGTGCGCTGTCTGGAAGAGAAGATTATCGCCTCACCGGCAGAAGCAGATATGGCGCTGGTCTATGGCCTCGGCTTCCCGCCATTCCGCGGCGGCGCTTTCCGCTATCTTGATACGCTCGGTAACAGCAATGTGGTCGACCAGGCCAGACGCTACGCACATCTCGGCGCGCTTTATACGCTGCCGGAGGCGCTGGTGCAGCGTGCGCACGCGCATCAGAGCTGGTACCCCGCCGTTCAACCTATTGATGAAGCGTCGCTGCAGCGCGCCTGAGGAACAGAGATGGAAAATGTCGTCATTATTGATGCCGCACGCACGCCCATGGGCCGCTCTAAAGGCGGCGCCTTTCGTCAGGTGCGGGCGGAAGATCTCTCAGCACATCTGATGCGGGAGCTGCTGAGCCGCAACCCGGCGATCGACCCCGCCTCGCTGGATGATATCATCTGGGGCTGCGTGCAGCAGACGCTGGAGCAGGGATTTAATATTGCGCGCAACGCGGCGCTGCTGGCGGAAATTCCGCACCGCGTGCCCGCCAGCACGGTGAATCGCCTCTGCGGTTCATCTATGCAGGCGCTGCATGATGCTGCCCGGGCCATTATGACCGGCGATGCGCAGACCTGCCTGATTGGCGGCGTTGAGCATATGGGCCATGTCCCGATGAGCCACGGCGTTGATTTCCATCCCGGCCTGAGCCGGACAGTGGCAAAAGCCGCCGGCATGATGGGCCTGACAGCGGAAATGCTGGCGCGCATGCACCATATCAGCCGCGAACAGCAGGATGCGTTTGCTTTCCGTTCGCATCAGCGTGCATGGGCGGCGACGCAGCGCGGCGATTTTGCCCGCGAAATTATTCCCACCTGGGGGCACGACGCCGATGGCGTGCTGAAGCGCTATGAGAGTGATGAGGTCATCCGTCCGGAGACCAGCCTGGAGGGTCTGGCCGCGCTGCGGCCGGCGTTTGATCCGGTGAGCGGCACGGTGACCGCCGGCAGTTCATCCGCGCTTTCTGACGGCGCTGCCGCCATGCTGATCATGAGTGAAAGCCGCGCCCGTGAACTGGGCATCACCCCGCGTGCGCGTATCCGCAGTATGGCGGTAACCGGCTGCGATCCTTCAATTATGGGATACGGCCCGGTTCCCGCCAGCAAAATGGCGCTGAAGCGTGCCGGACTCAGCGTAGCGGATATCGGACTGTTTGAACTTAATGAGGCTTTTGCTGCGCAAACCCTGCCCTGCATCAAAGATTTAGGGCTTATAGCGCAGATGGATGAGAAAGTAAACCTGAATGGCGGGGCGATTGCGCTGGGGCATCCGCTGGGCTGTTCCGGCGCGCGCATCAGCACCACCCTGCTCAACCAGATGACACAGCATGACGTGCAGTTTGGCCTGGCAACCATGTGTATCGGCCTGGGTCAGGGCATCGCCACCGTATTTGAACGTATCTAAAACAGAGACCTGTGAATCGCACGTGTTCCCGCCCTTCCGGGCGGGCTTTTTTACGGCTGCGCCTCAGATAAACGCAAAGGCATCGCCATACATCTGCGCTTCCAGCGCGCCGCGCTCGCTGCAGAAACGCTCACGGGCAATTTTTGCCATCTCAAAGCGTCCGGCGATATAGATGTCATGGCCGCTCAGATCGGCATGATCCTGCATAACGGCGGTCAGTACCGTCCCGCTGCGCCCCTGCCAGCCATCTGCAGGCTGCTCAACCACTGGAATCACCTTGAGATTCGGGTGTTTTACCGCCAGCGCTTCCAGCTCATCCATATCGTAGAGGTGCTGCAGTTCACGTCCGCCCCAGTAAATGGCGATATCACGATCGGGCTGCTGCGCCAGCGCGGTCAGCAGCAGTGAACGCGCGTAGGAAAAGCCGGTGCCGCCGGCGATCAGAATCACCGGGCGCTCGCTCTCTTCCCGCAGCCACGCATCACCATGCGGCATATCAATCGTTACCTGGCGGTCGCTTCTGATGCGATCCATCACGGCCATAGCGTAAAGATTGAGATCGGATGCGCCAATGTGCAGCTCAATAATCTCTTTCTCCATTGGCGTTGAGGCAATGGAGAAAGGACGCTTGTCGCGCTCATCCATTACCACCATCAGATACTGACCGGCGCGAAAGCTAAATTCCGCTTCCGGGATCAGGCGCACCCGATATACGGTGTCGGTAATCGCCTCAACCGAAGTCACTTTGCAGCTTAACGTCGTCATAATTGCCCTTTCTTATGGTTCTCTGCTGCCGTCAGCGCTGCGGCGGTTCGGCAAAGATTGCTAACTCATCCCAGATTGCGTCAATACGCGCGGTGACCGCCGGATCTTTGACGATCGGCGTGCCCCACTCGCGCTGCGTTTCACCCGGCCATTTATTAGTAGCATCCAGCCCCATTTTGGAGCCCAGCCCCGAAACCGGTGAAGCAAAGTCGAGGTAATCGATCGGCGTATTCTCTACCAGTACGGTATCGCGCGCCGGGTCCATGCGGGTGGTAATCGCCCAAATCACATCATTCCAGTCGCGCGCGTTTACGTCGTCGTCACACACAATAACAAATTTGGTGTACATAAACTGACGCAGAAATGACCAGACGCCAAACATCACCCGCTTGGCATGTCCTGCGTACTGTTTTTTAATCGTCACTACCGCCAGGCGGTAGGAGCAGCCTTCAGGCGGCAGATAAAAATCGACAATTTCCGGAAACTGTTTGATTAAGATTGGCACCAGCACTTCATTCAGTGCCACCCCCAGTACCGCAGGCTCATCGGGTGGACGACCGGTATAGGTGGAATGATAGATCGGTTTACGCCGCTGCGTAACGTGCGTAACGGTAAAGACCGGAAAGCTGTCTACTTCATTATAGTAACCGGTATGGTCGCCATAGGGACCTTCCGGCGCCATGTCGCCCGGTTCAATGTAGCCTTCCAGCACAATTTCCGCGCTGGCGGGCACTTCCAGATCGCAGGAGACGCATTTTACCACTTCGGTTTTATTGCCGCGCAGCAGGCCGGCGAAGGCGTACTCCGAGAGCGTATCCGGCACCGGCGTGACCGCGCCCAGTATGGTGGCGGGATCGGCACCCAGCGCCACCGCGACCGGAAAGCGTTCGCCGGGGTGGGCTTTGCACCACTCCTGAAAATCGAGCGCGCCGCCGCGGTGCGACAGCCAGCGCATAATCAGCCGGTTTTTGCCGATAACCTGCTGGCGGTAGATCCCCAGGTTCTGCCGCTCTTTATGCGGTCCGCGCGAAACGGTCAGCCCCCAGGTAATCAGCGGTGCCGCATCGCCAGGCCAGCACTTCATCACCGGAATACGCGACAAATCAACCTCATCGCCGCTGAAGATCTCTTCCTGACAGGGAGCATTGCGCAGACGCTTTGTTGGCATATTCAGCACCTGCTTAAACCGCGGCATTTTGTCAAAGAGATCGCGGAAGCCTTTGGGCGGCTCCGGCTCCTTCAGAAATGCCAGCAGTTTACCGACGTCGCGCAGCGCGCTGACCTCCTCCTGCCCCATACCCATCGCCACGCGCTTTGGCGTGCCAAACAGGTTACACAGCACCGGCATGTCATACCCTTTGGGGTTTTCAAACAGCAGCGCCGGGCCGCCGGCACGCAGCGTGCGGTCGGCGATTTCGGTCATCTCCAGTTCAGGATCAATCTCCTGAGTGATGCGCTTGAGCTCGCCACGCTGTTCCAGCAGCGAAAGAAAATCTCGTAAGTCCTGGTATTTCATGTGGCTTCAGTTTTCCGGCCAGAGTGAATCGGGAAATCGTGCAGATCCGTAATGGTCTGGCAGTCTGATACAGATGCGCCCTGGTCGTCAATTCTCTTGCCGCAAAGCGCACAGATAACGCACTAATCAGAAAATTCGCAGAGAATTTCTCTGGCCGGTACGGTATACGCCAGCCGATGCGCTATAACTCTGACTGCAGGTTTGTTATTCTTGGCATCCATTATTTGGGGGCAGTTATGGAATCCTGGTACTTACTCTATTGCAAACGCGGACAGCTGCTGCGCGCTAAGGAACATCTTGAGCGTCAGGCAGTAACATGCCTCAGTCCAACGATCGCGATGGAGAAGCTGGTGCGCGGTAAACGCACCACTGTCAGTGAGCCGCTGTTCCCTAACTATCTGTTTATCGAATTCGATCCGGAAGCGATTCATACCACCACCATCAGCAGCACGCGCGGCGTCAGCCATTTTGTGCGCTTCGGCGCTATGCCCGCCACGGTGCCCTATGAAGTGATTGAAGCACTGCAAACCGATACACCACAGATTGTTCTGGATCCTGAAACGCCGCAGTCGGGCGATGAAGTGCTTATCACCGACGGCACGTTTGAAGGGCTGCGGGCGATTTTTGCCGAGCCCGACGGAGAAACCCGTTCGATCCTGTTGCTGAACCTGCTGAATAAGCAGGTGATGCGCAGTGTGGATAACAAACTGTTTCGTAAGGTTTAAGCCAGCCTGAACAGCTGACGCGCGTTTGCGTCGGCCTGCGCACTCAGCGCCTCCGCCGTCTCTCCGCGCCAGCCCGCCACCTGCTGTACCAGATGAGGCAGAAAACAGGGTTCATTGCGCCGCGAGGCCGGACGGGGCCGCATATCGCGCGGCAGTAAATAAGGCGCGTCCGTCTCCAGCAGTAAACGCTCCGCCGGGATCAGCGGCAGCATCTCACGCAGCGCCATTCCCCGGCGTTCATCACACACCCAGCCGGTAATGCCCACGGAGAGGCCCAGCGCCAGACAGGCTTCCAGCTCCGCACGCGTGCCGGTAAAGCAGTGTACCACCGCTCCCGTCAGCTTCGGCAGCCACGGCTCCAGCACCGCAACAAAGCGATCGTGCGCTTCGCGGCAGTGTAAGAACACCGGCAGCTGCAGCTCTGCAGCCAGCGCCAGCTGGGCATCGAATGCATACTCCTGCTGCTGATGCGCAGCCAGATTGCGGTTGAAGTCGAGCCCGCACTCCCCTATGGCAACCACCTGTTCGCTCTCTGCCAGGCGGCGCAGCGTGCTGGCTGTTTCTGCGGACCACTCACTGGCGTGATGCGGATGGACGCCGGCCGTAGACCAGCAGTAGCCGGGATGCTGTGCTGCCAGCTGTCGTGCCTGCTGGCTCTCCAGCGCGTTAGTGCCGGTAAGCAGCATGCCGGTGACACCTGCTTCGCGCGCGCGCTTAACCACCTGAGCGCGATCTTTTGCGAATTGCGTGCTGGTCAGGTTTACACCGATATCAAACATCTCTTTCCCCAAATAAAAACCGCCCGGCAGGCGGGCGGTTTGTAAAATGCTTTCACCCCGCGCGCAACGGGGCGTCCTGCGTAAACGCGATCAGGAGTCTTCCTCTGCCGCTTTACGCCCTTTACCCACGTAGTAGCGGGAAAAGAATACGCCGACTTCAAACAGGCAGTACATCGGAATAGCGAGCAAAGTTTGGGAAAAAACGTCTGGCGGTGTGAGCAGCATCCCAACAACGAAAGCGCCGACCAGAATATAAGGCCGTTTTTTCCGCAAATCGTCTGGCGTGGTGATCCCGGTCCAGCAGAGCAGCACGATGCCTATCGGCACTTCAAACGCAACGCCAAATGCCATAAACAGCGTCATGACAAAGTCGAGATAGTTCGTAATGTCGGTCGCAATGGTGACGCCCTGCGGCGCGGTCTTGGCAAAAAAGCCAAACGCCAGCGGAAAGACAATAAAGTAGGCAAAAGCCACACCCACGTAGAACAGCAGCGTACTGGAGAAAAGCAGCGGCATAACCAGCCGGCGTTCATGCCGATAGAGCGCTGGCGCGATAAATGCCCATACCTGATAGAGGATCACCGGAACCGCCAGAAACACCGAGACAATAAGGGTCAGCTTGATCGGCGTAAAAAATGGCGAGGCAACATCTGTGGCAATCATACTGGCGCCGGCCGGCATCTGGCTGATCAGCGGTGCGGCGACCGCGTGATAGATATCGTTAGCGAAATAGATCAGGCAGAGAAAAATCGCAAACACGGCAATGATGCAGTTCAGCAGACGCTTACGCAGCTCGATCAGATGGCTGATGAGCGGCTGGGTATCTTCAACAGCCATGGTTATCGTTCATCTTTTGCAGAAAGGGGAGTGGGTGAGTGCGCCGCATCAGCCCGATCGCTGACGGTTTCTGCGGCGGCAGGTGCCTGCGCCGGAGCGCTGGCGTGATGCTCCGCCTGCGCCGGCGTGACGGCAGCAGCCGGCGGCACATCAGGTTTAACCGCGGCAGGCTGATGAATCGTATTCGCTTCATCCTCCGCTTTTTCGATATCAATACTCTGCTGAACAGAGCGCTTCATGGAGTCAGCGGTTTTACGCAGCTCTTCCATTGACTGCTTCAGCTCCGGAGAGAGCGTTCCCTTTCCCGCCTCTTCCACTTTCTTCAGGCTGTCCTGCAACTCCTGCAGCTTTAGCTCCTGCGCCAGCTCGTGCTGCACATTAGCCGCCAGCGAGCGAATTGCCCGGATCCAGCCCACTACCGTTTTTACCGCCACCGGCAGACGTTGCGGCCCGAGTACAATCAGGCCGATCACGAACACCAGAACCAGTTCACTAAAGCCAATATCGAACACAGTTACACCTTACTTATCCCGCGGCTGATCTTTATTCACCGGGTCATGCTGTTTATCTGCCAGCGTTTTGGCATTGAAGTCAGCATCCTGCTCTTTAGGCAGATCTTTTTTCTCATCTTCATCACTCATCGCTTTTTTAAAGCCGCGAATGGATGAGCCAAGATCTGAACCGAGGTTGCGCAGTTTATTGGTGCCGAACAGAAGTACAACGATGACGGCAATGATTAACAATTGCCAGATACTGATACCGCCCATGAGATATGCCTCTGAAATACTTAACAAAACGAAAAACTGTAATGTGGCGGGCCGGGAAACCGGCTCCGGCCTGCGACATTACGCGATTTGCACCAGGCAAACAATTAGTTTGTCTTGCGCCAGCCCACCAGCCAGGTCACGATGCCCGCCGCCATTAACAGCGCCGGGAAGAAGTCCCAGTCAGGCCGGCTCAGGAGTACTGCCGTCCCGCTTAACAGCAGCGTGGCCCCCACGCCAAACAGGTAGCGCGACTGGTGATGCCGGGTGCGCTGCGCGTTCAGTTCATTAACCAGTTTATCAACGCTGTGCTGCAATAACTTATGCTGGCGCATGCTGTCGTAAAACAGTTCCGGCAGTTCTGGCAATTTCTCTGCCCAGAAAGGCGCTTTCTCTTTAACCTTACGTACCAGCGCCGGAAGACCAATCTGATCTTTGATCCACTCTTCCAGAAACGGCTTCGCGGTTTTCCATAAATCGAGCTGCGGATAGAGCTGACGTCCAATCCCTTCAATATAGAGTAGCGTTTTTTGCAGCAGCACCAGCTGCGGCTGCACTTCCATATTAAAGCGGCGCGCCGTGTTGAACAGGTTGAGCAGCACGTGACCAAATGAGATCTCCGCCAGCGGCTTCTCAAAAATCGGTTCGCAGACGGTGCGGATTGCAAACTCAAAATCTTCAACGTTAGTATCGGGCGGCACCCAGCCGGAATCCACGTGGAGTTCCGCTACCTTGCGGTAGTCGCGGTTAAAAAAGGCAATAAAGTTTTCGGCCAGATAGCGCTTATCTTCTTTGTTAAGCGATCCCACAATCCCGCAGTCGATACCGATATATTGCGGATCTTCCGGACGATCGTAACTGACAAAAATGTTGCCCGGATGCATATCGGCGTGAAAGAAGCTGTCGCGAAATACCTGGGTAAAGAAAACCTGCACGCCGCGTTCAGCCAGCAGCTTCATATTGACGCCGTGCTGCTCCAGCGTGGCGACATCGGAGATCGGGATTCCGTAAATCCGCTCCATCACCAGCATGGTTTCGCTGCAGTAATCGGAGTAGACCTCCGGTACGTAGAGCATGCGGCTCTGATCAAAATTACGGCGCAGCTGAATCGCATTGGCCGCTTCCCGCAGCAGATTGAGTTCATCAATCAGCGTTTTTTCGTAATCGCGGACCACTTCCATCGGACGCAGGCGGCGACCATCCGGCAACAGGCGCGGCACCCAGCGTGCCAGCCGGTAGATCAGCTTCATATCCGCTTTGATTACCGGCAGGATATCAGGGCGGATCACTTTGATGACCACTTTGCGGCCGTTAGATTTCAGCGTCGCGGTGTGGACCTGAGCAATAGAGGCAGAGGCGAGCGGTTTGATATCGAAATCGTCAAACCAGGTCTCAACCGGACCGCCAATCGAGCGCTCAATCTGCGCTTTTGCTTTTACGCCGTCAAACGGCGCGACGCGGTCCTGCAGGATTGCCAGCTCGTCGGCAATTTTAGGCGGAAACAGATCGCGACGGGTTGAGAGCATCTGACCAAACTTGATCCAGACCGGGCCAAGCTGCTCCATTGCCAGACGCAGGCGCAGGCCCATCTCCGCTTCTTTATGCCGGTTGGGGATCCAGAATACGCAGCGGCGCCACAGCCGCAGCGGCAGCGTGATGCGCATGTGCGGTATGAGTTCATCCAGCCCGTAGGTCAGAAAAATTTTAACGATAAAATATAAGCGCCGAAGTTCTCCGAGCGTCATTTCGCCTCCCGCTGTGCCAGACGCGCCTCAAAGGCGTTTAGTGAACGCTCCATCGCTTCAACCTCTTCTGCAAACCATGCCAGCTCCAGCGCACCCGGCGCCAGCCGCCACTCTTCGGTTACCACCTGGCTGAGATAGTCCTGACGGCGCGTTACCTGCTGCTGCGCAAAAGCCAGCGCCCGCCTGCCGGCCTGACTGATACCCTGTGCCGCAATATCACCGGTCCAGGGTGCCAGATACTCTGCCGGATCGAGTTCAGCCAGATCCATTAATGCGGAGAACTGCTGTACCACCTGCAGATCGCCCTCAACGTTCAGCTCGCCGCTGCGGATCAGGCCGGTGAGCTGCTGGCGATCGCGCAGTTTAGGCAACGTACTCAGGCGCAGGCTGACGCTGCAGTCGCTGCTGTCCTGCCAGTCGCCCAGCACGTCCAGTCGCGTTTCGCTGAAGACCAGCACAAGGGGAAAATCGAGCTCCTGCAGCCGCAGCAGCAGCACCTTACCTGCCAGGCGCTGCCGGGCGGCTTTCAGGCTACGATCGCGATAAAGTACACGATTCAGCGCGGTTTCAAGCGCGCCGGTAATAAGAGGGGTTAGCGTCATGGTCACTCAGAACTTAAAGCCACGATGCAGCGCGACAATGCCGCCAGTCATGTTGTGATACGTGCTGTTTTCAAAACCGGCGTCGTTCATCATCGCTTTCAGGGTCTCCTGATCGGGATGCATACGAATAGATTCAGCCAGATAGCGATAGCTCTCTGCGTCATTCGCCACCAGCTGCCCGATACGCGGCAGAATATGGAATGAATAGGCGTCATACGCCTTGCTCAGCGGATCCAGCACCGGCTTAGAAAATTCCAGCACCAGCAGACGACCGCCCGGCTTCAGCACGCGAAACATTGAAGCCAGCGCTTTCTCTTTTTCCGTGACGTTGCGCAGGCCAAACGAGATGGTGATGCAGTCAAAATAGTTATCCGGGAACGGCAGAGCTTCCGCATTCGCCTGCACATAGCTGACGTTGCCGGTGACCCCAAGATTACGCAGCTTTTCACGGCCCATTTTCAGCATCGAGCTGTTAATATCCGCCAGAACCACCTGCCCGGTTTCACCCACCAGACGGGAAAATTTCGCCGTGAGATCGCCCGTGCCGCCTGCCAGGTCGAGCACGCGCTGACCGCGACGCACGCCGCTGCTGTCAATGGTAAAACGCTTCCATACGCGATGGACGCCGAACGACATCAAATCGTTCATCAGGTCATATTTTGCCGCAACGGAATGAAACACGTCCGCGACTTTATCGGCCTTTTCACTTTTTGCTACGGTCTGGAAGCCAAAGTGAGTAGTTTCCTGCTGTGATTCATCTGCCATCGGTTTTACCTGTTCCACAAATAATTCTCTCCGAAGTGTATCAGAGTCGCGCGATCCGAGCACGTTGCCGCCGGTTATTCATTGATACGGCGCACTTCCGCTGCCGTTTCCGCATCATCCTCTGCCCAGCGCTCATCCGCTTCATCCGGCAGCGCCTGCTGCACCAGCTGCGGATTAATGGGCCGCTTAACTTCGACTCCCAGCGACTTAAACGCCTCGCTCTGGGCGATAAGATTGCCGCGCCCTTCTGCCAGCTTTTTCATCGCCTGCTGATAGCTCTGCTGCGCCTTGTCCAGATTATGTCCGATGCCGCTCATATCATCGACAAACAGCCGCATTTTGTCATAGAGCCGTGCGGCGCGATCGGCAATCCGCTGGGCGTTGCGGCTCTGATGCTCATAGCGCCACAGATTATTGATAGTACGCAGCGCCACCAGCAGCGTAGTCGGACTGACCAGCATGATATTCTGCTGCAGCGCCTCGCTAATCAGCTCAGGCTGCCGATCGATGGCCAGCAAAAACGCCGGCTCCACCGGTATAAACATCAGCACATAATCCAGCGAGCGTAAACCGGGTAATTGTTGATAATCTTTTCGCCCCAGCAGACGAATATGACCGCGCATCGCCGCAACATGGTCCTGAATAGCCAGCTCCCGTGCGGCATCATCCTCAGCGTTAAAGTAGCGCTCATACGCGACCAGCGTCATCTTGGCATCCACCACCACATCTTTGCCCTGCGGCAGCCGGACAATCACGTCGGGCTGCATGCGCCCCTGCTCCAGTGCGATGTTCACCTGGGTTTCATACTCATACCCCTCACGCAGGCCGGACGCTTCCAGTACCCGACTGAGCACCACTTCGCCCCAGTTACCCTGAATCTTGTTGTCGCCTTTCAGCGCTTTGGTCAGGTTTAACGCCTCCTGCGCCATTTGTGCATTGAGCTGCTGCAGCTGGCGGATCTCATACGTTAACGTATGACGCTCACGCGCCTCCTGACCAAAACTCTCATTGACCTGACGGCGAAAGCCATCCAGCTGATCGCGCAGCGGCGCAATCAGGCTGTTAAGACTCTGACGATTTTGCTCATCAACACGGCGACCGCTGTTTTCAAAAATGCGGTTCGCAAGATTCTCAAACTGGGCGCTCAGACGCTGCTCGCTGCTGGTCAGCAGCCGCTGCTTCTCTTCAGCGGCAAAGCGCGTCTCCTCCAGCCGGATAGTCACCTCGCGCAGCTCCGCTTCCTGTGCGCTGTTGACCTCCAGCTGATTACGCAGCTCGCGGCTGAGCTGTTCACTTTCAGCACGCCAGTAATCCAGCTGCTGCAGGCGCTCCTGCGCCCCGCTCAGGGTGCCATGCAGCTGCCGCAGCTCCTGTTCACGCTGCCGGAGCTGCAGCTGCAGCTGTTCCTGTTCGCGCTGCTGACGCTGCTGCGCCGCTTCCAGCAGGCGATGCTCCGCGGTCAGGCTGGCGTGCTGCTGACCGGCACGCAGCTGCGCCAGCAGCCAGCCGATACCCAGACCGGCCAGTGCCAGTACAAGCGTAATAATAAGTTGCTGATCCATGATCCCCCCGCCCCTCGCGATGCTCAGGGGAAAGGTAAAGTTGGCCTGGAGGAATGTCTACTGAAATCTCTGAACGCCAGGCCGCAGGAGGTCAGCAGGCTCTGACCGTGAGTTCGCCCGCTTTCCAGGCATCGATCAGGAAAAACGGCATCGGCAGCACCCATTCACTCTCATTCACCACGCGCGCCGGATAACACCAGCTCTGGCCGCCACAGGCGAGTTCAACCTGCTGCGCACCGTTGCAGGGGGCAGTGGCCTTACCGGTCATGCTGGCATAGCCGGCGTTACTGCCGACATGAAAATGTTCTGTCTGCCAGCGAACGGGGGCGTGAGCGGGCCACGGCTGCGCCTGATGAAAATGAAAAAGATCGTCATGACTGAGCAGGCTGGCACGAACGGTGGGCCACAGCGCCACTTTGAGGAAATATTGATCGGTGAAGCGCTGATTGCCGGTGTAGCGCGCCATAAAGTCGCGCATCTGCTGCGCAAGGTTGCGGACGACGCCGTGACAGCCGCCCCACATTCCGGCCAGCAGCAGTTCGGTATGGGTAAAGTAGTCACGCATATGATGAAACCAGAACGGCGAGTCGAGCCAGGCCTGCACGGCCGCAGCTTCGCGCTCTGACAGCAGCGAGTCGGCGTCGCGAATGATAAAGCGCCTGACCGTGGGGTCATCCATTACCAGAAAGCGCCAGAGCGTAGGCTGAATCTCTTTTTCGTGCGACATATCCACCAGCTGCGCGCCGGCGTGCTGCAGGCGCTGCCAGACATGCTGCGGCACGCTTTCATCCAGATAGACGCGACACTGCCATGCCGGATAGAGCTCGCGCGCCACTTCAACGTTTTTAATCAGCGTTTCGCAGTAGCGCGGCTGGTTGCCATACAGGCTGAACGCAATACTGTTTTCCGCCGGGTTGTGCGGGTTAAACGCCGGCGGCGCATCAGCCGGAAACGGGTGCTTTTGTCCGGCAGAAAAGCGCGCATCGGAGTGCATCAGCGAAGCCAGGCCGTAGCGTGCCACCTCATCCGGCTTATCCAGCCAGCCACAGACCTCGGTCAGGCCATCCAGCCAGGTTTCCGAAGCCTGTGCACGCTGTGCGTCAGGCGCCTGGCAGATTTTCTGATAGATTTTGTACGATTTTTTATAGTCGCCGGTGCGCATCAGCGTCAGTGCATAGTCGCTGAGCACCTGCATATGGTTCGGCATTACCCGCAATACCGCTTCACAGCACTGACGCGCCTGCGCGTAGTCGCCGTCGGCCATCGCCTGGCGAAACTGCGTGGCGGCGTGTTCAACGCGCGCCTGCGCAGCAGCGGGATTATTGACAGCGGCGGAACGGGGAGCGGAGAAGGTTTTGCGCATAAAAGGGATCCCAGAGTTCGCTGAATAGGTGCGCATCCTGATTCGTCAGCGGCTGAGTTCCCTGTGAGGCGGGTCCCGCATCCATTGCCAACTGGCGCGCTACAGTAAGCGACGCGCGGCTTCCACCACAATTTTCACAGCGTCGCTCTCGGTCTGCTTCATGGTTGCCGCGTCCGGGATCTCTTTTTGCGTACGGTTCACAATGACGCCAGCCACCATGCCGGCACGCAGTCCCTGACTGGCGCACATGGTTAACAGTGTAGCGGATTCCATCTCATAGTTAAGTACGCCCATCGCCTGCCACTCCTGCATGGAGCCCTGGAAGCGATTGACCACGCGACCAGAGAAGGTGTCGTAACGCTCCTGCCCCGGATAGAAGGTGTCAGAAGAGGCAGTGATGCCGATATGGGTACGCGCGCCGCACTCTTCTGCCGCCGCGACCAGCGCCGTGGTACAGGCAAAATCGGCCACGGCCGGGAATTCCATCGGAGCAAAGTGCAGGCTGGCGCCATCCAGGCGTACTGAGGCGGTCGTCACCAGCACGTCACCAACGTTAATGTGCGGCTGAATGGCGCCGGTGGTGCCGACGCGCAGGAAGGTCCGGACGCCGAGCTGCGCCAGCTCCTCTACCGCAATTGAGGTTGAAGGACCACCGATACCGGTTGAGCAGACCACTACCGGCTTGCCGTCGATCTCCGCCAGCCAGGTGGTGAATTCACGATGCGACGCCAGATGCTGCGGATTCTCCATCAGCGCCGCGATTTTTTTCACCCGCTCCGGGTCGCCCGGGACGATCGCCAGCGTAGCGCCTTTCAGGTCAGCTTTAGTGATACCAAGGTGGAAAACGTCAGACTGGGTCATATCAGACTCCTGCTAATTAAGTATTGTGACGCGCACTCTACGTGAGGCAGCGCGACAAATATGTGATATCTCTCACTTCAAATAATGAAAGTTACATTACCAACCGCACTATTTGTGATTTTTGTCACAATATAACGCGCCGTTTCACACATTTATCCGGCATGGTGCTGCGTAAGCTTCAGCGGCAATGTTAATACAGAAGCCGCATCTGAGAATCTGTTCCTTTTACCCTGTAACCATCCGGCCATCATGACCAGGCTATAGTTACCTGATTGCGCACCTGCCAGCACGGAGAGAACCATGAAAACCACAGAAAATATGGCACAAGAATCGACCCCGGGTGGCTTCGCCTCAGCGGCGCAGCCCGCCGCCAGCAGCACAATCATTACCCAAAGCGATGCGATTCAGTGTGGCGAGACCTCAATTCCCAGCCAGGGGGAAAATCTGCCCGCCTGGTACGCACGACCTAAATCATTCAGCGGTACGCTGCCGGTGGTACTGGTGGTTCAGGAGATTTTCGGCGTACATGAGCATATCCGCGATCTGTGTCGCCGCCTGGCACTGGAGGGCTACCTCGCAGTGGCACCGGAACTCTATTTCCGCGAAGGCGATCCGCAGGAGTATCACGATATCCCGACGCTGCTCAGCGAGCTGGTGAGCAAAGTGCCCGACAGCCAGGTGCTTGCCGATCTCGATCATGCGGCAAACTGGGCTGCACGGCACGATGGCGATATTCGTCGTCTGGCGATTACCGGCTTCTGCTGGGGCGGGCGCATCAGCTGGCTGTTTGCCGCACACAATCCTCAGGTGCGTGCCGCAGCGGCGTGGTATGGCCGCCTGGAAGGAGAAAAAACGCTGAAGCAGCAGAAGCATCCGATTGATGTCGCCGTCGATCTGAACGCGCCGGTGCTCGGCCTGTATGGCGGGCAGGATGAGGGTATTCCGCTGGAGAGTATTGATAAAATGCGTCAGGCGCTGCATGCCGCCAATGCCAAAGCAGAAATTGTGGTCTATCCGGATGCCGGTCACGCGTTTAACGCCGATTATCGTCCGGGCTACCATGCAGAATCGGCCCGGGATGGCTGGCAGCGTATGCTGGCGTGGTTCAAACAGTATGGGGTAGCCCCCAGCGCGTAACGTTATCCGGGGCGCTGAGGCGCCCTTTTTCATGCACGTTCTGCTTTTGACGCCCGCGTTTGCTGCCTCTGCGCACAGCAGCCCATTCCATTTAGCCATCCAGATGTTTACACCGCCACAATCTGCGGGTAGTGTATAGCTTACCGCGTTATTCGTTTTGTCCCGCTGTGAAGGATTCTCATGATCGAACTCAAACACCTGCGAACGCTGCAGGCGTTACACAACACCGGCTCGCTCGCCGCCGCTGCGGCGCAGCTGCACCAGACGCAGTCTGCCTTATCGCATCAGTTCAGCGATCTGGAGCAGCGCCTTGGCTTCCGGCTGTTTGTGCGTAAAAGCCAGCCGCTGCGCTTTACGCCGCAGGGTGAGATTTTACTGCAGCTGGCAGAGCAGGTACTGCCGCAGATCCAGCAGGCGCTGCAGGCGTGTCATGAGCCACAGCAGCAGGCCACGCTGCGCATCGCTATTGAATGCCACAGCTGTATTCAGTGGCTGACGCCTGCGCTGAATAACTTCCGCAAAAGCTGGCCGCAGGTGGTGATGGATTTTAAATCCGGCGTCACCTTTGATCCGCAGCCGGCGCTGCAGCAGGGCGAGCTTGATGTGGTACTGACCTCAGATATTCTGCCGCGCAGCGGGCTGTTTTATACGCCGATGTTTGATTTTGAGATGCGGCTGGTGCTGGCACCCGATCATCCGCTGGCGCAGCGCACGCATATTACGCCGCAGGATTTCGCTGATGAAGTTCTGATGATCTACCCGGTACAGCGCCAGCGGCTGGATGTCTGGCGTCACTTTCTGCAGCCCGCCGGCGTCAGCCCGGCGCTGAAAAGCGTGGATAATACGCTGCTGCTGATTCAGATGGTTTCGGCGCAGATGGGGATCGCCGCCCTGCCGCACTGGGTGGTTGAGAACTTTGAAAAGCAGGGGCTGGTCGTCACCAAAACGCTGGGCGACGGTCTCTGGAGCCGGCTCTACGCCGCCGTACGCGAAGGCGAACAGCGTCAGCCGGTACTGGAAGCCTTTGTGCGCTTTGCCCGCCAGCACGCCTGCGATCACCTGCCGTTTGTGCGCGACGCTTCGCAGCCGGGCGCGGTATTACCCGGCGCATCCTGATGGTCCGGCGCGGCGTGCGCGCGCCGCGCTGTTATCCCCGCCCCGCCTGCACTATAATGCGCCGCCCTTACTGCATACCCGGAGAGTTTCACCATGACCAATAACGATGTTCTGCGCAGCGTGCGCTATATGCTCGATCTGAGCGATAGCAAAGTGGTGGAGATTTTTGCCCTTGCGGGAAGCGATGTGCCGCTGGAGGATGTGCAGGCCTGGCTGAAAAAAGAGGATGACGCCGCGTTTCGCAAACTGCCTGATGTACTGATGGGCTATTTCCTCAACGGCCTGATCTACTACCGGCGCGGTAAAAGCGACGATGCGCCGGCACCCTCTGTTGAACGCCGCATGAGCAATAACATCTTTCTGAAGAAACTGCGTATCGCGTTTGCGCTGAAAACCACCGATATTCCCGACATCCTGCTGAAAGCCAACTTCAAGGTTTCACAGGGTGAAATCGGCGCTATCTTCCGCAATCCGGATCACAAGAACTATCGCGAATGTGGTGATCAAATTCTGCGTAATTTCCTGAAAGGGTTAACGCTTATCCAGCGTCCGGGAACGCCGGCGAAGAAAAGCTGATCGCACGGCGCAGCCTGCAGGCTGCGCCCGCCACGTGCTCAGGCGTGACGCCTGCCGATCACCCAGCGTTTATGCACATAGAGTGAAGCGAAGATCACCGCAGCGCCCGCAATAAAGCTCGGCCAGTGCGGCTTCTCCTGCCAGATCGCCAGATTTACCAGCAGCCCCGCCGGAACATGCATATTGTTCATAATGCCCAGCGTGCCGGCATCCACCTGCGTGGCTCCATAGTTCCACATAAAATAGCCCAGCCCGGATGCGGCAACGCCCAGCCATATCAGCACGCTCCACTGCAGCGTGGTCGTGGGCAGCTTCTGCGGATTGCCCCACAGCGACCAGGCCAGCGCGGCAATCAGCACCGCTCCGAGATAGAACCAGGAGAACGCCGTATGCTGCGGCATAGGCCGCGTCTCCTGCAGCCGTTTGTATCCCACCATGCCGACAGCAAAGCAGAGATTCGCCGCCTGCACCAGCAGCAGACCCAGCCAGAAATGATCGCTGACTTTGTCATAGCGAATAATGACTGCCCCCGCTACCGCCAGCAGCGCGCTGAAGGCGTAGCCGATGCGCAGCGGACGCCGGCTCAGCAGGTCATAAATCAGCGTAATATAGAGCGGCGTCATCACCGTAAACAGCAGGAACTCAGATACGCTCAGGTAGAGATAGGCTTCAAAACTGAGCAGATACATAATGCCGAGCTGCAGCATTCCCACCAGCATATAGAGCATCAACGTTGATGCCCGGTAGCCGCGCCAGCGCAAAAACGGCAGAAAAACCAGCGCGGCCAGGCCCAGGCGCATCAACACGGAAAACCAGCTATCCACCTGGCCGGCCAGATATTCGCCGATCAGGCTAAAAGAAAAAGCCCACAATACAGTGGTGATAATAAGTAACAGCACGGCACACCATTCCCCGATAAACAGAGGCGCTAGTGTAATCAAACCTGCATGAACCAGCTGAATAATCTGGTTTACAACTGATCATATTTTGCCCGCTTGTGGCGGACAGCTGGCGATACGCGCTGGTCAGCTGTTACCTCCTGACACAGGCTCTGGTCAGAATGCGCATGAACACCAGCTTAAAACCTGGCAAAATGCGCGAAATCCAACATTTCCTGGTTTTTTTCGCTCCTGATTGTCATAAAACTGTAACATATGTGTCACACGTCACAGTAACGTGCAGCAACCATCTCTATCCTTTGCGCGATATGGAAACACCAGGTTTCCTTTGCGCTTATGCGTATTTCTGCCCCAACCTGCTGGGAAATTCATAACTATTCTGCGCCCCGGAGGGCCACACTCATGCTGAGTATTTTTAAACCTGCACCGCATCGGCCTCAGGTCGCTGACGATCGTGTTGATCCACTGTATCGCCGGCTGCGCTGGCAGATCTTCCTCGGGATCTTCTTCGGCTATGCGGCTTACTATCTGGTACGCAAAAACTTCGCGCTGGCGATGCCCTATCTGGTTGAACAGGGGTTCTCGCGCGGGGATTTAGGGTTTGCCCTCTCCGGCATCTCTATTGCGTACGGCTTTTCCAAATTTATCATGGGTTCTGTTTCCGATCGCTCAAACCCTCGCGTTTTTCTGCCGGCGGGCCTGATTCTTGCCGCCTCGGTCATGCTGTTTATGGGCTTCGTGCCCTGGGCGACCTCCAGCATTATGGTGATGTTTGTGCTGCTGTTCCTGTGTGGCTGGTTCCAGGGAATGGGCTGGCCGCCGTGTGGCCGCACCATGGTGCACTGGTGGTCACAGAAAGAGCGCGGCGGCATTGTTTCCGTGTGGAACTGCGCGCATAACGTCGGAGGCGGTATCCCGCCACTGCTGTTCCTGCTCGGTATGGCGTGGTTTAACGACTGGAAAGCGGCGCTCTATATGCCCGCGTTTGGCGCCATTCTGATCGCGCTGTTTGCGTTTGCCATGATGCGCGATACACCGCAATCATGCGGTCTGCCGCCGATTGAAGCGTGGAAAAATGACTATCCGCCTGATTACAGCGAGGACCATGAGCAGGAGCTGACCGCAAAGCAGATCTTTATGCAGTACATCCTGCCCAATAAGCTTCTGTGGTATATCGCGCTGGCAAACGTCTTTGTCTATCTGCTGCGCTACGGCATCCTCGACTGGTCGCCGACCTATCTGAAAGAGGTGAAACACTTTACGCTGGATAAATCCTCCTGGGCCTACTTCCTGTATGAGTATGCGGGCATTCCCGGTACGCTGCTGTGCGGCTGGATGTCAGACAAAGTGTTCAGAGGCAATCGCGGCGCGACCGGCGTGTTCTTTATGACGCTGGTGACAATCGCTACCGTGATCTACTGGCTTAACCCGCCGGGCAATCCGGGCATCGATATGCTCTGTATGATTGTGATTGGCTTTCTGATCTACGGCCCGGTGATGCTGATTGGCCTGCACGCGCTGGAACTGGCACCGAAGAAGGCCGCCGGCACCGCAGCGGGCTTTACCGGCCTGTTCGGTTATCTGGGTGGCTCCGTGGCAGCCAGCGCTATCGTTGGCTATACCGTTGATTTCTTCGGCTGGGATGGCGGGTTTATGGTGATGATCGCCGGCTCGGTGCTGGCAGTGGTGCTGCTGCTGCTCACCATGATCAACGAACATAAGCATAAGAAACAGCTCGGATAAGCGAGGCGGGCCGGGAGAGACCGGCCCGTTTTTTTACTCCAGAAAGAGTTTACGCAGCGTGTGCGGCACCGCATCGTCCGCATTGCTGCCAATGATCTCCAGCGATGGCAGCGTATCTTTCAGGCGCTGCTGACCGTTGTGCATAATGCACCCTTTACCGGCCATACTCAGCATCTCAACATCATTCATGCCATCGCCGAATGCGATGCACGCTTTCAGCGAATGCCCCAGCTGTTTTGCCACAGCCTCCAGCGCGTGCCCCTTCGACACGCCGCCCGCCATCACTTCCAGACAGGTTGGCAGCGAGAAACTGACGTTAACGCGATCGCCCCAGCGCGCTTCAATCGCCTGCTCCAGCGGCAGCAGACGAGCCGGATCGCTGCAGGTGAAGAAGACTTTGCTGATGCCATCGGTGGGCAATATTCCCGGCTCATAGAGCTGATACATAAACTCCGACTCCTGGAAATAGTCCTGCTCATCGGGATGGTGACGGTTCATAAACCACTCATCATCGCGATAAACATGGGTCAGAATATTTTCATCCTGATATTTCAGGGCGTAAAGCTCGCTGGCGATATCGCCGTCAAGATTGTGGCTGAAAATCAGCTCGCCTGCGGCGTTATGCACGCGCGCGCCGTTGGAGGTGATCATATACGCCGGAATGCCGAGCTTGTCGCGCATCTGTCCCACGTCGATATGGTGGCGGCCGGTGGCAAAAACAAAATGGATATCACGCGCCACCAGCGCCTGCAGCGTGGTACGGGCAAACGGCGTCAGACGATGTTGCGGCGAGAGCAGCGTGCCATCCAGATCGGATGCAACGATGTGAAACATGGAAACCTCGGGTTGTAATAACGGAAATAACGTCAGCTGAGATGACGGGCAAAAAAATCCACGGTGGCATTGAGCGCTTCGGCGCGCATTGCATCTGATTCAAACAGAATTTCATGGCGCGCGCCTTCAATGACGCGCGGTGCGTTACCTTCGCAGGGATGCCCGGCTGCCGCCAGCGCCTGGCAGAAGAGATCCTGTGAACGGTTGTCCACCACATCATCTTCACTCGCCTGCAGCAGCAGCAGCGGCGTGGTGATATTTGCCGCCTGACGCATGATATTGCGTCCGGCCTGCACGCCTTCACGCACCCAGTGATAGGTCGGACCGCCGACGCGAATAGCCGGATCGTCAGCATAAAAGCGCAGATTGCGTCGATAGCGCTCGCGGCTGTGCGTCAGGCGGTTAATGCCAAACGGATGCGCGCGCCAGCGTCCGGTACCAAGGGCGTATCCGTCGCGCAGCGCCGGCCGCTTCTCTGCCCAGTCAAGAATACGGTGCGCCAGAAAGGGCGGCAGCGGTAGCACAATGCCAAACATAGGTGCGCACAGCACCGCCGCATGAAATGCCCGCGGCTGCCGGGCCAGAAACAGCGCGACAATCGCACCGCCCATTGAGTGAGCGAGGACATAGCGCTGCTGATAATGCTGGCTGACAATCTCTTTCAGGTAGAGCGTCTCCAGATCGTCAACATAGTCGCTGAACTCCACCACGTGTCCGCGGTGCGAATCTGCCAGCAGCCGCTCAGAGCGCCCCTGCCCGCGATGGTCAATAATCACCACATCGTAGCCGCAGTGAAACAGGTCGTATGCCAGCTCCGGGTATTTGATATAGCTTTCAATACGCCCCGGCACAATCAGGATCACGCGCGTGTGGTGTGGCGCAGTAAAACGTACATAGCGGAGAGTAAGATTGCCCGTTCCGGTGAACTCACACTCTTCCCGCTGCCGCCAGAAGTCGAGCAGCGGACCGGTAGCAAACGCCGCAAAAGCGCGTTCACGCCTGAGCCAGCTCTCTCTGTGATGCTGCATCTGCCCCTCCCGGAGAGTTCAGTTCGCCCTGCTGGTATGCCATAGCGCAGCGCAATTTTCTGGCGTATTGTGTCATACTTCGCTCGCTTCAGGGAATGTCACACATGACGACAGAATGGTGGTTAACCTACCTGCTTACCACAACCATCCTCAGCCTTTCACCAGGCTCAGGCGCTATCAATACCATGAGCACCGGTATCAGCCACGGCTATCGCGGTGCGGCCGTATCGATTACCGGCTTACAGCTCGGACTGGCGGTGCATATTGTGCTGGTGGGGGCCGGACTCGGCGCGCTATTTTCACAGTCGCTGCTGGCGTTTGAGATCCTCAAATGGGCCGGTGCTGCCTATCTGATCTGGCTGGGTATTCAGCAGTGGCGCGCCGCTGGCAGCCTCGACCTGAACGCCGTTGCCAAAGCGATGCCGCGCCGGCACCTGTTTCAGCGCGCGCTGCTGGTGAACCTGACCAACCCTAAAAGTATCGTGTTTCTCGCCGCGCTGTTTCCGCAGTTTATTCTGCCCCATCAGCCGCAGCTGATGCAGTATCTGATTCTCGGCGTGACCACGATTGTGGTCGATATCATCGTGATGATTGGCTACGCCACGCTGGCAACGCGCATTGCGGGCTGGATCAAAGGCCCGAGACAGATGAAGCTGCTGAACCGCATTTTTGGCGGATTGTTTATGGCGGTCGGCGCGCTGTTAGCCAGCGCGCGTAAAATAGCGTAATAAACGGCCGGGTGTGCGGTCAGCCACACCCGGCGCAGCGTCGCCGTTTCAGGCGACCGG
Source organism: Pantoea sp. RIT413 (assembly GCF_003057675.2). Taxonomy (NCBI): domain Bacteria; kingdom Pseudomonadati; phylum Pseudomonadota; class Gammaproteobacteria; order Enterobacterales; family Erwiniaceae; genus Pantoea; species Pantoea sp. RIT413. Next base: position 170,484 of record NZ_QBJB02000007.1, on the reverse strand, counting down.
GCCTAGCGCGAAATAATCAGGTGAATGCCAAAACCGGCAAACAGCACGCCCGCCATGCCATCCACCCACTTTGCCATGCGCTGATACTTCTCGCGCATCCACGGCAGGGCAAAGATAGCGGCCACCAGCGCAAACCATGCAAAGGTTTCCGCAATAATCAGCAGGAATAGCCCCCAGCGCGTCGCGGCACCGACATCATTGCCGACAAACAGCGAAAAGACGCTGCCAAAATAGATAATGGCTTTGGGATTGGACAGGTTTGTCAGCAGCCCTTTCAGAAAGCTCATGCCGCGCTTCGGCAGCTCCACCTCGGGTGCATCACTCTGCGGCTGCTTATGGCGCTGACGCGCCGAGCGCAGCAGCTGCCAGCCCATCCACAGCAGATAGAGCCCGCCGCCCACCATGATAATTTCATGCAGCCATGCCATTTTGGCCAGCAGCAGGTGCAGCCCCATCAGCGCTACGCCCGCCCAGACAACAATGCCCAGCGTAATGCCCAGCACGCCCATCATCGCCTCTTTACGCGAGCGGCTGGCCGCAGTTTGCGACACAAAAAAGAAGTCAGGGCCGGGGCTCATCAGCGCAACCAGGTGCACCAGCGCGACGGTAGCAAATAATATCAGCATGCGTTTAGTCCTTTATTCGTCATTATCAAGATGTTCCCGGATCATCAGCAGGAACGGCTTACCAAAGCGCTCCAGCTTGCGATGCCCTACGCCGTTTACGCTCAGCATATCTGACGCGCTGACCGGCAACTGTTCCGCCATTTCAATCAGCGTGGCGTCATTAAACACCACGTAAGGCGGAATATTCTCTTCATCAGCTATCGCCTTGCGCAGCTTACGCAGCTTGGCAAACAGCTTGCGATCGTAGTTGCCGCCGTACACTTTTGGTGCACTGCTGCGGCTTTTCGCCGTCACGGTACGCGGTACCGCAAGCATCAGCGGTATTTCAGCGCGCAGTACCGGACGCGCGGCCTCGGTGAGCTGCAGCGCAGAGTGCATGGCGATATTTTGTGTCACCATGCCGAGGTGGATGAGCTGACGCAGTACGCTGATCCAGTGCTCCAGGCTCTGCTCGCGCCCCAGGCCATAGATCGGCAGTTTGTCGTGGCCGTTATCGCGAATACGCTGGCTGGCTGAGCCGCGCAATACTTCCACAATGTAGCTCATGCCAAAACGCTGGCCGGTACGGTAAATGCACGACAGCGCTTTCTGCCCGTCAACCAGCCCGTCATAGCGGCGGGGAGGATCGAGGCAGATATCACAGTTGCCGCAGGGCTGCTGACGCCCTTCGCCAAAGTAGTTCAGCAGTACCAGACGCCGGCAGGTTTGCGCTTCCGCAAACGCGCCCATCGCATTGAGCTTGTGACGCTCGATATCCTGCAGCGGCCCCGGGACTTTCTCTTCCAGGCATTTGCGTAGCCAGACCATATCCGCCGGATCGTAAAGCATCATCGCTTCAGCAGGCAGGCCATCGCGGCCGGCGCGGCCGGTCTCCTGATAGTAGGATTCGATGTTGCGCGGGATATCAAAATGCACCACAAAGCGTACGTTGGGTTTGTTGATCCCCATGCCAAACGCCACGGTAGCGACCACAATCTGCAGATCGTCGCGCTGAAACGCTTCCTGCACATGCGCGCGCTGTGCGCTGTCGATGCCGGCGTGATAGGCGCCCACGCTCAGACCACGGCTCTGCAGACGCGCGGCGGTATCTTCCACTTTTGCCCGGCTGTTGCAGTAGATAATGCCGCTTTTGCCGCGCTGCTCCTGTACGTAGCGCAGCAGCTGATCGGTGGGTTTAAACTTCTCCACCAGGGTATAGCGAATGTTAGGACGATCAAAGCTGCTGACCTGAATCAGCGGATCGCGCATCTGCAGCAAATGGACAATGTCGTTACGCGTGGTTTCATCGGCCGTGGCGGTCAGCGCCATCACCGGCAACTGCGGAAAGCGCTGCCTCAGCTGCCCGAGTGCGCCATACTCCGGCCGGAAGTCATGCCCCCACTGCGAAATACAGTGCGCTTCATCGACGGCCAGCATCACCGGATTCCAGTGCTGCAGCCCCTCGAGGAAGTTGTCCATCATCAACCGTTCCGGAGCGATGTAGAGCAGTTTGAGCTTCCCGGTACGGCAATCGGCAAAAACCTGCTGCTGCTGTTCGCGCGTCTGCGTCGAGTTAAGACACGCCGCCGCCACACCGTTGGCCAGCAGCTGATCAACCTGATCTTTCATCAGTGAAATCAGCGGGGAGACCACCAGTGTCAGCCCGTCCTGCACCAGCGCCGGGATCTGATAACAGATCGATTTGCCGCCGCCGGTCGGCATGACGACCAGACAGTCGCGCCCCGAGAGCGCTGACTCGATAATGGATTGCTGACCCGGACGAAACTGCTGATAGCCGAAGGTGTCATGTAACACCTGCTGCGCCAGCGTTTCCTGATTGTGCACTGCCGAAATTGCCACGGTAATCCTGTTTTACTGATTAGAACAGATCGTTAAGCGTTACGCCCACGCCTAAACGGGTCTGACGGTGGTTATAGTCGATAAGCGATTCGCCATAGCCGCTGAACAGCTGCGTATAAAAGCGAACGTGTTCAGTGAGAGGATAGCTCCAGGCGAAGGTTGCGCCGCCGTAGCCGCTGTTCCAGTTATAGTTGCCTTCCACGCTGAAAATGCTGTCGCCCATCATATAGCCGAGCTTCGCGCGGTAATAACCCATGTATTTGGTAATGTCCGGGTTATCGTCATTGCTGGCGCTTTCCGGCAGACGATACCAGGGCTTGATCTCCGCAAGGAAGTTGCCGTTTTCTGCCATCAGGCGGGCGTAAAGGCGGTTCCAGCTGCGGGAAGTGGGATCGCTGCGACCATTGGACTGATGATTAACGCCCAGCTCCACATCGCGCAGCGTCCAGCCTGCCAGTGAGTAGTCCGTTGCCCAGCCCAGAAACAGCTGTGGCTCATAGTTCGTTTCGCGGAAGGGTGACGACGCGCCGCGATTCGACAGCTGCCACCATGAACGCTGAGTATACGAGGCGGCCAGTACTGAGTTATCACCTAAAATGCCGCGCCACAGCGGAAACGCCAGGCTGAGCTGGAATTTTACTTCATCTTTTTTCGCTTTGTCTGCCCAGTTGTAAGAGGAAATCGCCTCTTTATTCATGTCGCTGGTGTAGGTGTAAAGCAGGTAGTTGTTTTCATAGGGGTAAAGCACAAACGGATTGTCATGCTTTTCCAGCAGATTTGCGATCACGCTCCCCTTCACCGCAGGTGCGTCGTGAATATTTTTAATCGTGGCTTCATCTGCCTGCGCCAGTGCAGGAACGGTTAATGCCGCGGCCAGCATGACGTATTGCTTACGCATAGTGTTCTCCAGTGCGCTGCGTGGGAAGGTTTTCAGGGCGGTGGTACAAAAAGCAGGCCATTCTACACGCAAAGCGGGGCGTTGATCAGCGCCGATTTCTGAAACTGGAAAGCAGCGCGGGAGCAGCATAATATACACAACTTCTTAACATCTTAAGGCCGTAACTATGTCATCTCCGATGCTGACTCAGCAGGACGCGCGCCAGCTGATTGGTGAAATTTTTGTTTATCATATGCCATTTAATCAGGCGCTGGGCCTGGAACTGGAACACCTTGATGCTGATACGGTCCGGCTGGCATTTGCCAATAAAACCATGCTGGTAGGCAACGCCGCACAGCAAATCCTGCATGGCGGCGTGATTGCCTCAGTACTGGATGTTACCGCCGGACTGGTTTGCGTCAGCCATGCGCTGACGCGGCAGGAGAGCATCAGCGAAGAGGAGCTGCGGCAGCGGCTGGCGCGAATGGGCACTATCGATCTGCGGGTTGATTATCTGCGCCCGGGCCGCGGCGAGCGTTTTATCGCTACCGGCACTCTGCTGCGTGCCGGTAATAAAGTCGCCGTGGCGCGCGTTGAACTGCATAATGAGCAGCACGATTATATCGCTACGGCCACCGCCACCTACCTGATTGGTTAACCCACGCAGCGCAACCGGTGCGCCGCCTTATGGACAATACAATGGACAGCCAGCAAACGCGGGAGGGCATTTTTTATGCGCTCGGCGCTTATTTTATCTGGGGCGTTGCTCCGGCCTACTTCAAACTGGTCAGGGCAGTGCCGCCCGCCGAAATCATGACCCATCGGGTGATCTGGTCCGTGCTGTTTATGCTGATCCTGATCACGCTGAGCCGCAGCTGGAAGCAGGTGCGTCAGGTGGCCGCTCAGCCGAAAAAAGTTCTGCTGCTGGCGCTGACCGCCGTCACCGTCGGCGGCAACTGGCTGCTGTTTATCTGGGCGGTCAATAATCAGCATATGCTGGAGGCGAGCCTCGGCTACTTTATCAATCCGCTGATTAATGTGGTGTTGGGTATGCTGTTTCTGCGTGAGCGCTTTCGCCGTCTGCAGTGGCTGGCGGTTGTGCTGGCGGCGGCGGGCGTACTGGTGCAGCTGTGGCAGTTTGGCTCGCTGCCGGTAATTGCGCTGGGGCTGGCGCTGAGCTTTGCGCTGTATGGTCTGGTGCGGAAAAAGATCCAGGTTGATGCACAAAGCGGCATGCTGATCGAGACGATGTGGCTGTTCCCGCTGGCGGCGATCTATCTGTTTGGTATTGCCGACAGCGCGACCAGTCATCTCAGCGCCAATCCGCTCAGCCTCAATCTGATGCTGGTGGCCGCCGGCGTGCTGACCACCATTCCGCTGATGCTGTTTGCCGCAGCCTGCGCGCGTCTGCGCCTCTCAACCGTGGGCTTTTTCCAGTATCTTGGCCCGACGCTGATGTTTCTGCTGGCGGTACTGTTTTATGGCGAGCGTCTCACCCCCGATAAGCTGGTCACCTTTGGCTTTATCTGGCTGGCGCTGGCGGTGTTTATTTTTGACGCCGTACTCTTCTCAGCCCGCACGCGGATGCGCAAAGCGTGAGATAAAGCGCGCCAGTGCCGGGCCGGTGAGCAGAATGGTAAACAGACGCAGCGTCTGCAGCGCCATAACAAACGCCATATCGACCCGGCTGCCGGCGGCGATAATAGCGACGGTATCCAGCCCGCCCGGGCTGGTAGCCAGATAGGCGGTCATCAGGTCAATATGCAATACCCGCGTCAGCATCCATGCCAGCGCCGCACACAGCACCATCAGCCCGAGGATTGAGGCGAGCATCTGCGGCAGCGTCCGCAGCGCCAGCAGGAAAATCGGGCGCGTAAAGCGCAGTCCGACGCTCCATCCAATCAGCGCATAGGCCAGCGCCAGCAGCCACTCCGGCACCTGCAACGTCGCGATTTCGCTCCCCTGCAGCGTGGCCCCAGTCAGCGCCGGCAGCAGCAGCGCACCGGAGGGGATCCGCAGGCGCTGCCCGAGCCAGGCACCGGCGATCATCACCACCAGCGTCAGCAAAAAACCGTGGCCGAGCGCCGGAAACCAGATTAGTCCGGTCGCACCGCCGCTGGTATCCAGACCAATACGCGCCACTACCGCCGCCGCCGTGGCGACGAACAGCACGCGCAGATACTGCATAAACGCGACCAGACGCACGTCAGCCCCGAAATCCCCTGCCATCGCCACCATCGCCGAGGCGCCGCCGGGCGACGATCCCCAGGCACCGGTAGGCCCCGGCAGGTTACTGAAGCGCACCAGCAGAAAACCTGAGAGACCGCTGGCGGCCAGCGTAAGGATCAATACCGCCAGCACCACCGGCCAGTCGTTTAATAAGGGGGTCAGTATGGCGGGCGACAGGCTCTGAGCGATCATGCAGCCCAGCACCGCCTGCGCCAGAATAAACAGCCGCTTATCGATGCGCAGCGTTGCGCCGCTGAGTCCCATTACGGTTCCGGTGATCATCGGGCCAAGCAGCAGCGCAGCGGGCAGGTGAAGCAGCTGGAGAGCAACGCCCAGCGTCAAAGATGCAACCACCAGCAGCATCCATTGTAAGCGGAGAGAGTAGTGTGACATGAGCAAAATCAGACAAAGATAAGAGTTCAACAGGTTACGCAGGTTGCGCCCCCGGAGCCAGCGCAAATCGTTTTTTAATCAGCAGGCGGGGGCGATGTTTGACCAGGGCGCCATGAATGGCGCCCCTACAGAAATGTAGGGGGCGCATTTATGCGCCCCTGGCGTCAGACGGGTGCGGTGTTCAACCAGGGCGCCATGAATGGCGTCATCAGGCGAGTGCGGTATTTAACCAGGGCGCCATGAATGGCGTCATCAGACGGGCACAATTATTCAGCCAGGGCGCCATGAATGGCGTCATCAGACGCGTGCGATATTCAACCAGGGCGCCATGAATGGCGCCCCTACAAAAATGTAGGGGGCGCATTTATGCGCCCCTGGCGTCAGGCGGGTACGGTATTCAGCCAGGGCGCCATGAATGGCATTATCAGACGGGTGCGGTGTTCGACCAGGGCGCCATTAATGGCGCCCCTACAGGAACGTAGGGGGCGCATTTATGCGCCCCTGGCGTCAGACGGATACGGTATTCAACCAGGGCGCCATGAATGGCGCCCCTACAGAAATGTAGGGGGCGCATTTATGCGCCCCTGGCGTCAGACGGGTGCGGTGTTCAACCAGGGCGCCATGAATGGCACCCCACGATCACAGCCAGTTTTTGCGTTTGAAATAGAGATAAGGTGCCAGGCCTGCCAGCATCATCAGGCAGATTGCGCCAGGATAGCCGAAGCTCCATTTTAGCTCAGGCATAAACTCAAAGTTCATACCATAGCTGGAAGCCACCAGCGTTGGCGGCAGGAACACCACCGAGACCACCGAGAAGATCTTGATAATGCGGTTCTGTTCGATATTGATAAAGCCCATCGCCGCCTGCATCAGAAAGTTGACCTTCTGGAACAGGGATTCATTGTGCGGCAGCAGCGATTCAATATCGCGCAGGATCTCACGTGCCTGCTCCAGCTGGTTACCTGGCAGGCGCGCCTTACGCACAAGGAAATTGAGCGCACGCTGCGTATCCATCAGGCAGAGACGGACTTTCCAGCCGATATCTTCCAGCTCGGCGAGACGCGACAGCGCCTCGTCATACTCTTCACCCTGCTGGCCTTCCATAATCACGCGGCTCAACTTCTCCAGCGCGCTATAGATATTTTCAATCTCATCCGCCAGCTGCTCAATTTTGGTCTCGAACAGATCCAGCAGCAGCTCGTAAGCGTTGCCGTCGGTCAGCTGCTGATTGCGGGCGCGCATGCGGTAAAGGCGAAAGGCTGGCAGCTCGCGCTCGCGCAGCGTATAGAGGCGATCTTCGCGGATTGTAAAGGCCACGGTGGAGTTGCCGGCGTGATCTTCAGCATCCTCAAAGAAAAAGAACGAGTGGATATGCAGGCCATCTTCATCTTCAAAGAAGCGCGCCGAGGCTTCAATATCTTCCAGCTCCGGACGCGTTGCCAGGCTCTGTCCCAGCTCTGACTGCACGCGCTCGCGCTCGCTGTCATCCGGCTCGATGAGATCGACCCATACCGACGTGTTGAGTTTATCGTTGTTGTCTTCCAGCTCGATGCGCGTCAGGCGATCGCGCTCGAGTTTAAATGCGCTCAGCATAGCAATACTCCCCATTGCAGACCAAATGGGACAGGGCGGTGCCCGTCACGTCCGAAACGTAACGGACACGGCAAAGCCTTAACGCGGAAACTTTCGCTTCAGGGTGTGATCAGTGCTGACTCATGCGACGGATAAGCAAAGGAGGTCGCGGATAACCTTTAAGGCTACCTGCGTAAAGAGGTAGCCTTAGATATTCCTGCTAAACAGGATGTTGAGCCAGCATCGACTGGGCGCGTCCAAGGCATTGTCCTCTCATGATAATAGTGCGCGCATGTTACGCTGAGACGAAAAAGTCGTCAAGGTAGCGCAGCCGCGCTACATCGCCTCCAGCCGCGCATACGCGGCGACCAGCCACTTAATGCCCTGCCCCTGGAAAGCGACCTGCAGGCGACTGTGCTCGCCGCTGCCTTCCAGATTAATAATGGTGCCTTCGCCAAACTTCGCGTGGCGCACCCGCTGACCCAGGGTAAAGCCGCTGTCGCTTTTGCTGGTGGGCGTGCCCATGCGCTGATGGCTGACCGGACGGCTGACGCTGGCGCGCAGGCGCACTTCCTCCACGCACTCTTCCGGCAGTTCGCCAATAAAGCGCGACGGGCGATGATAGACTTCCTTGCCGTAAAGCCGCCGCGTCTCGGCGTAGGTGAGCGTCAGCTTGACCATCGCCCGGGTGACGCCAACATAGGCCAGCCGCCGCTCCTCCTCCAGACGCCCGCCCTCATCCAGCGACATCTGGCTCGGGAACATGCCCTCTTCCATGCCGACAATAAAGACCTGAGTAAACTCCAGCCCTTTTGCCGAGTGTAGCGTCATCAGCTGTACGGCATCCTGCCATTTATCCGCCTGACCTTCGCCCGCCTCCAGCGCGGCGTGCGATAAAAACGCCTGCAGCGGCATCAAATCTTCATCTTCATCCTGATAGCTGAACTGGCGGGTGGCCGTGACCAGCTCCTCTAAGTTCTCGATACGCGCCTGGCCTTTTTCGCCTTTTTCCTGCTCATACATCAGCCACAGACCGGAATCTTTAATCACGCGATCGGTCTGCACATGCAGCGGCATCTCTGCGGTTTCATGCGCCAGCGCATCAACCAGTTCGCAGAAGCGCTGCAGTGCCGACGCCGCCCGGCCCGCCAGGGCCCGGTTCTGCAGCAGTTCCCGCGTAGCCTGCCACAGCGTCAGCTGTTTTTCGCGCGCCGTCTGCCGTACCACATCCAGCGTTCTGTCGCCCACGCCGCGCGTCGGCGTATTGACCACGCGTTCAAACGCGGCGTCGTCGTTGCGGTTGGCGATCAGGCGCAGATAGGCGAGCGCATCTTTGATCTCCTGGCGTTCAAAGAAGCGCATACCGCCATAAATACGGTAGGGCATGCTGGCCTGCAGCAGCGCCTCTTCCAGCACGCGCGACTGGGCGTTACTGCGATAGAGAATCGCGCAATCCTGCAGCGCATTGCCGTTCTCATGCCAGGTTTTAATGCGGTTAACCACAAAGCGCGCTTCATCCAGCTCGTTAAACGCGCAGTAGATTGAAATCTTTTCGCCGTCGCTGCCGTCGGTCCAGAGCTCTTTTCCAAGCCGCCCGCTGTTGTTGGCGATCAGGGCATTGGCAGATTTCAGGATATGGTTGGTGGAGCGGTAGTTCTGCTCCAGGCGGATAGTTTCCGCCCCGGGAAAGTCCTGCAGGAAGCGCTGGATATTTTCAACCTGCGCGCCGCGCCAGCCGTAGATGGACTGATCGTCATCGCCGACAATAATTACCCGGCTGCTGTCGCCCGCCAGCATGCGGATCCACGCATACTGAATGTTGTTGGTGTCCTGAAACTCATCGACCAGAATATTGCTAAAGCGCTCGCGATAATGATTCAGGATCTGAGGCTTATGCAGCCACAGCTCATGCGCGCGCAGCAGCAGCTCGGCAAAATCGACCAGGCCGGCGCGATCGCACGCCTCCTGATAGGCCTGATAAATACGCAGCCACGTCTGCTCAACCGGATTGTTGTAGCTTTCGATATGTTTTGGCCGCAGGCCCTCATCTTTCTTGCCGTTGATGTACCACATGCCCTGCCGTGCCGGCCACTGCTTATCATCCAGATTCATTGACTTAATCAGACGCTTCAGCAGCCGCAGCTGATCTTCGCTGTCGAGGATCTGAAAATCCTGCGGCAGTCCGGCATCCAGATGGTGCGCCCGCAGCAGGCGATGCGCCAGGCCATGGAATGTGCCAATCCACATGCCGCCCTGTCCGCTGCCAATCAGCTGATCGATACGATGACGCATCTCAGCCGCCGCTTTATTGGTGAAGGTGACCGCCATGATGGAGTATGGCGAGCAGTTCTCCACCGACAGCAGCCAGGCGATGCGGTGCACCAGCACACGGGTTTTGCCGCTGCCTGCTCCGGCCAGCACCAGCAGATTGCTGCGCGGTGCGGCAACCGCCTCACGCTGTTTGTCATTCAAGCCGTCGAGCAGATCAGAAACGTCCATAAGCACCGTTTTTAAAGAATAGAGTTGCGTACCCTGAGTCATTCGTCCTGCAGCGATGCTGCAGATCTCTGAATGGTCGCGCGCTTACGCAGGTAAGTCGCCAGAGTGAACCGGCACAGCCCGTAAAGCCGTGCGCCGGAGGATACGACTGGATAAATTTACAGCCATTATAGCAGTGAGGTCAGGGATGCCAACCGATGAATTTCAACGTGCGGCAGCAGACGGGCGTCATCAATCTGCATCAGATTGCCGCTGTTCAGGTTGATCCAGCACGCCTGCAGGCCGGCGCGCAGCGCGCCTGCAACATCGGTGGTCAGGTCATCGCCAACGTGCAGGATCGCCTCCGGCGCAATAGCCAGCCGCTCCGCCGCGAGATGATACATATCCTGCCACGGCTTGGCGCGACCGTGCGGACCGGCGCGCAGCGTAAACTGAAAGTAGTGCTGAATGCCGAGCTTTTCCGGATCGGCATTGCCGTTGGTGATCGCCACCAGCGGCACGCGCTCGTCGAGCCAGCGCAGCGTCTGGTGCGTCTCTTCCGGCATCACAACCTGACTGCGCCAGTGGTGAAAGGTGCGCATAACCTCTCCTGCGCCCGCGGCAGCGTCGGCGGCCGGCAGGCCAATATTCAGTAACGCCAGCTCCACCGAACGGCGGCGCCACTCTGAGACGTCATGATAAATATCGGGTTCGCGCGCCAGCAGCTCATCACGCAGCTGCTGATAATCGGCCGGTGTGAATTCACGCAGCGCCGGGTGAAACGCCTGCAGCGCCGCATGCGTCTCCTGCGCGGTCTTACGGATCACCGGGCGGTTGTCATACAGCGTATCATCCAGATCGAAGGTCAGCGCCTTAACCGGATGCAGGGAGCGGTAAAACTTCATTCTGATTTTCCTCGTTTGGCACGCGGATGCGCGGCATCGTAGACCGAGGCCAGATGCTGGAAATCGAGATGGGTATAGATCTGGGTGGTCGAGAGATTGGCATGCCCGAGCAGCTCCTGCACCGCGCGCAGGTCGCCGCTTGACTCCAGCAGGTGCGTGGCAAATGAGTGGCGCAGCTTATGCGGATGAATATGGCTGGCCACGCCCTGCTTGATGCCCCACTCGGCAAACCGCTTCTGCACGTTGCGCGCGGAAATCCGGCTGCCGCGCGAAGAGACAAACAGCGCATCATCCTGCGGAGCAAAACTGTCGCGCAGCGCCAGCCAGTGCTGCAGCCAGGTCACCGCCGTTGCGCCAACCGGCACGCGCCGCTCTTTACTGCCTTTGCCCAGCACCTGGACTTCACCCGACTCTGCATCAAGATCGCGGCAGTTGATCCCGACCAGCTCGCTGAGACGCAGGCCGCCGCCATACATGGTTTCAAGCATTGCGCGATCGCGCACCGCCAGCGGGTCATTAAGGTCAATCTCCAGCAGCTGCGTGACTTCATCCACGTCCATATTCTTTGGCAGATGGCGGGCGTTACGCGGCGTGGCGATACCTTTCGCCGGATTTGCGCTCAGCATGCCCTGGCTGACCTGCCAGTCGAGAAAGCTGCGCAGGGCAGACATCCGCAGCGCCAGACTGCTCGCCTGCAGGCCATCGCGCCGGCTGCGCGCCGCCAGACTGCGCACCTGCGCCGGCTCCAGCTTTGACCATTCGGTTAACTGCATGCTTTCCGCGAGAGTCACAAGCGCCAGCAGCTGGCGACGATAGTTTTTCTGCGTCAGCGGGCTGAGCTGACGTTCAACCTGCAGGTAGCGCAGAAAGGCGTCGACCGCGGGCAGCAGCGTACTCATACGCGCTCGATCCAGCGCGCCAGCAGCGCCGGCAGCATCTGGGCCAGGTGCTGCAGTAAGAGTGTTCCCATGCCGGCCTGATAGTGCTGATTATCGCGGCTGCTGAAGATGACGACGCCCGCTTCACCCCGCTCGCCCAGCAGCGACATCGCAACCGAGCCGACCGCTTTCGCCTGCGGCAGCAGCAGCAGCAGCTCCGGCCCGTTCAGGCTGCCAAGATAGTGCTGCTGCTGACCAAAACGCTGAATACGCAGCGGCTCAAACGCCTGTCGCGCCAGACCCAGCTGGATAAAATCAGAGGGTGCGCCGAGGCGCCATTGATCGCTGAACAGCCGCACATTGGCGCCCGCCAGACCCAGCTCGCGCGCCCAGCGCTGCAGGCGGTTCAGCATCTCCTGCAGGCTGTCAGCAGCGGCGAGATGCCCCTGCAGCGCCAGCAGGCGATCGAACAGCTGATGATTGGCGTTGGCCTGCTCCATCAGCAGCGTGATCTCCTCTTCCAGCTGACGGATGTGGTTGCGCTGGCGCGCCATATGCCACTCTACCAGCGAGACGCTGCCGCGCACCGCGTGCGGCACCGCCATCTGTTCAACCTGACGTGCGTTGCGGATAAAAAAATCGGGGTTCTGCTGCAGATAAGCGCTGACGGCGCGATCGTCAAGCTGCACCGCGCTGTCAGTCTGCTCTTCCGGGTATTTCATAAATGGATAAATCCGTCATAAACGTGGGTGGCGGGTCCGGTCATATATAGCGGCTGTCCGGCCCCCTTCCAGGCGATATGCAGCGTGCCGCCTGGCAGATCGACACGCACTTTTTCTGCCAGCAGCCCCTGCTGAATACCACAGGCTACCGCTGCACAGGCGCCGCTGCCGCACGCCTGGGTTTCGCCGGCTCCGCGCTCATAAACGCGCAGGCGTACGTGCTCACGGCTGACCACTTCCATAAAGCCGACGTTAACGCGTTCCGGGAAGCGCTCGTGACTCTCCAGCGCCGGCCCCAGCGTCTCAACGGCTGCAGTTATCACGCTCTCCACCTGAATCACACAGTGCGGATTACCCATTGAGACGGCACCAAACATCACGGTCTGCTCAGCGACGCGCTGCAGATAGAGATTCTCCGCCTTGTTAGCGCGCAGCGGCACACGCTGCGGATCAAAATCAGGCTCGCCCATATTGACCCGTACCAGCTCATCGCTGGTCACGCTCAGCACCATACGTCCGGTTTGAGTGCTGACGCGAATGTCACTTTTATTGGTCAGCCCTTTGAGGCGCACAAAGCGGGCGAAACAGCGCGCGCCGTTGCCACACTGCGCCACTTCACTGCCGTCAGCGTTAAATATGCGATAGTGAAAGTCGAGATCCGGATCGTAGGGTGGCTCTACGATCAGCAGCTGATCAAAGCCGATCCCCAGATGCCGATCCGCCAGGCGGCGAATCAATTCCGGCGAAAAAAAGACGTTTTGTGTCACTGCATCCACGACCATAAAGTCGTTGCCGAGACCGTGCATTTTCGAGAACTGCATTTTCTGCTCCGCCGGATTACTCATTAAATTTAGTTTGACTGTACGCCTGATGAGCTGCCGGTGACCAGGCCCCCGGTATCCGCCTGCTGAGCGGCCTGCTGCTGCTGTTCTGTCGGCTTGTCATTCTGCTGCGGCTTATCCGCGGGCGGGAAGTATAACGGGCCTTTCAGGCCGCAGCCTGCCAGGCTGACCAGCATCAGCGCCATGCCCAACTGGCTTATGACTCGTCTCATTTTATCTGCTCGTATTGTCCAATTCTCAGCTGCTTATCATCGCAGCTGATGGTGTAAAAGCAACAGGAAATATCGGACAGGGTGGCCGCACAGGCTGGCTGAAAACCCGCGATCAGTGCACCTGATAACGCGGCATAAAATCGGCGTTGTCGTTATCCGGCGGGGTCGGGCAGAGCTGCGTCAGGGTCTGACTGCGGAACGGGATCACCTGAAAACGATCGCCGGTGTTCACGATTTGATAAAACTGCGGCAGATTGAAATTGATAAAGCTTGAGCCGTAGGTAAAGCGATCGTGTGATGAAGAGTAGAAACGGCTGACGTCGCGCACCAGCTCCTCTTTACTGCCTTCGCAGTGGTGGTAAATCTCCACGCGATTGCTTTCATCGAGAATATAGATGTTGAATCCGCGATCGTCGCTGGTGTCTTCAAAGAAGAACTGAATAATGCCTTCGCTGGCGTAGCCGTTTACCACCGGCGGCAGCGGAGTCTGATTCGATTCCACCTTGATCGATAACCCATGCAGCTTGTTGTTGGAAATCGCGCCGTAAAACTCTACCGCGTTCTCCAGCTTCTGCACCGAGACGCTCATGCGTTCAAAGAAGAGTCCCCAGGTCTGCCCCGCGACGCGAATCGCTTTGAAGCGGCCCGGCTCCTGCCGCGTACTCGACAGGCGCAGCTCAATGCACTCTGATACCAGCTGCTGAACCCGCGTGCGGATCAGGCCACGCAGATGCTGACTGTAGCAAAATACCTCAACCGTATCGGGCGGCGCCGCATCCTGATGCATCTTGCCCAGAATGGTTTTCAGCGCGTCAATCATCGCCTGTTCACCGCTGAAATGCAGGGTACGTACTTCATTCCACGAGTTGCGGTAGAGCAGATCGACGCTGCCAATCAGGCACTGCTGCTGCTGACCAAAGCTGAATACATCCAGCTTGCGGAAATCAAAGTGCACCACCTGGTTACGGAATGCCGCAGTGGGATCGTGCTCAAGATTGACAATAATCGCCAGATGGCGGATTTCGCACGGGCTGTAGAGCGCTTTTGGCGTAGGCGCCGGCAGGCGCAGCGGAAAGTGGCCGGAGACATCGCTGACCAGCTCCTGCAGACGCGCCAGGTCGCACAGCTCGTTACCTTTAATGTGCAGCCGCGTTTTCTGCGTCAGTAATCCGTTGAACCATGCCCACGCCACCAGCTTGTTCAGATAGCGGTTATATTCCAGCGGCTGATGGCTGATAATCGAACTCATATCCGGCGACTGATTATAGAGATACCAGCCTGGCCGGTTCGCGCGCCCGGCGGGCACGTGGATAAAGGTCAGATTCTCTTCTGACAGATCGGGTGATATTTGCGGGTTGACCAGCGTGACTTTACCCGGCAGCGCTTCAAAAGCGGCATACAGTTTACGCGTCAGTACGCCGATATCCTGCGGGCTGGCACTGACGCTTAAATTGTTCCGGCGCGCAAAGCGGATCAGATTACGATAGCTCTGCATCATCGCATCCAGCAGCTCATTATGCGCCTCGCGCACGCGCTCGATCTTCCACTCCGCCCGATTATCCAGAACGGCGAGTTTCGCTTCGTCCCAGCCCCAGGCTTTTACCAGCTGCAGCAGAATTTCGCGCCGCCAGCCGTTGCGGGCGTGCTGATCGTCACCGGAAAGCTTCTCGCACACTTTCAGATAGAAACAGCGCCGCACCAGATCGAGGCGGGCGTGATCTTCCACACTGGTCAGATAGCGCGTGACCCGCTCCAGCATCATGCAGTAGGGATCCAGCCCGAAGCTGACGATCTCGCCTTCATGCAGACGCTGTCTGATATCCATCGCCAGCAGCTGCGTATTCGGATACTCCCAGCTGTACGCTTCCAGCAGCAGCGTTTTCAGCACCGCTTTATAAGGGGAGTCGATACTTTTATAGAGCTGCCACAGGCTGGCGCCAAAATACTCTTCTGCCGACAGCGTACCGAGGCCGCCTAAATCGAGCCATTCGTTCGGTGTCAGTACGCCCTGTGAATAGAGCGACATGACGTAATCGTCATAGTGATGCTCTTCCTCATTCGGCACCATATTCCACAGGATGCGCTTACCTGCCATACGCACCGCCGTGCGATAGAACTCATCGAGCAGCAAAATATGCTGGGTCGATCCGCAATCCTCACCGCCGAGGCTGCCGCTCTCGTTGTGACGAAAACGGTTTTCATCAATAAGGAAAAAGCTGACTTCCACACCCATTGACACACACCACTTCTGTAACAGCGTACACTTACGCTGCAGGGCCAGACGCTCTTCGTTATCAAGCCAGGAGTGGTGGCACACCCAGATATCCAGATCGGATGCGCTGTTCTGCCCGACCGACGAGGTGCTGCCCATCGAGTAGATAGCGGTAATTGGCCGTTCGCCCCCGGCCGCTGGCGTCAGGTCTGCCGCCGGTTTGCCGGTAACGGTATGCAGCAGCTGCTGTTGCTGTTCATCAGGCGTGAAGAAGCAGACGCCGTGTGGAACGTTACCTTCGAGGTAACCCGGCATCAGAGGATGATGATAGTGCAATAATGTTGGCAGCAGACTGTAGACGTGCTGGAAAGCAGGCCCCATGGCAGCCAGCGCGCGATCTACGCGCAGCTGGTTAATCGCATCCAGTCTCTGTTTAAGTGTCTCAATGTAGAGGTACAAGACGTTTCGCCTGATTGTCCCAGTGTTAAGCACCCTGCTTCCAGCGTTTGCCATTTTAATAATGAGGTATGCAGGCAAATTATTGCTGGAAACGTGATCAATCTAACACCAGAAGGATTGACCGTAAAGAAAGTTGCGCTACATGACAGTTTAGCATCTGCCGCAGAGCAACCCGCTTTTTTTGCGCCACGCCTGCTGAGGTATGGCGAGCCACAAATGAATAGTGCGGCCTTTTCAATCCGTTGAAACTGACAGCATTCCCCTATCGATGATAGGATAATCGATGAACGATCAAAATGGTTAACGGTATGTTAAACAAAATTTTCAGAATTGCTACCCGTCAAAGTCCTCTCGCACTCTGGCAGGCACAATATGTTCAGCAGCGCCTGATGGCAGCCCATCCGGGCCTGCAGGTAGAGCTGGTGCCGATGGTGACCAAAGGCGATGTTATTCTCGATACCCCGCTGGCAAAAGTGGGCGGCAAGGGTTTGTTCGTTAAAGAACTGGAACAGGCCATGCTGGAGAATCGCGCCGATCTGGCGGTGCATTCCATGAAAGATGTGCCGGTTAACTTTCCGGAAGGCCTGGGTCTGGTGACTATCTGCGAGCGTGAAGATCCACGCGACGCCTTTGTCTCTAATCACTATAACGCTATCGATGAGCTGCCTCAGGGTGCAGTAGTCGGCACCTCCAGCCTGCGCCGCCAGTGTCAGCTGAGCGCACGCCGGCCTGACCTGATTATCCGTTCGCTGCGCGGCAATGTCGGCACCCGTCTCGGCAAGCTTGATGCGGGTGAATATGATGCCATTATTCTGGCCGCTGCCGGTCTGAAACGCCTTGGGCTGGAAGATCGCATTCGTCAGGCACTGCCTGCAGAGCTTTCACTGCCCGCCGTGGGACAGGGTGCCGTAGGCATTGAGTGTCGGCTTGATGACAGCGCATTAATTACGCTGCTGCAGGCGCTGAACCACAGTGAGACAGCAGTATGCGTGCGCGCTGAGCGCGCCATGAATACCCGGCTTGAGGGTGGATGTCAGGTGCCGATCGGCAGTTTTGCCGTACTGGAAGATGACCAGCTCTGGCTGCGCGGTCTGGTCGGTGCGCCCGACGGCAGCCAGATGGTAACCGGTGAACGCCGTGGCCCGCGTGAGCAGGCGGAGCAGATGGGCATTTCGCTGGCTGAAGAGCTGCTGAATAAGGGCGCGCGCGAAATTCTGCATGAGGTCTATCAGGGGCAGCCGCCGGTATGACTATTCTCGTGACCCGTCCGGAACCGGCTGCCAGCGAGCTGGTTGCGCGCCTGCGCGGCCTGGGCAAGCTGGCGTGGGCGTTTCCGCTGATTGAATTTACGCCGGGTCGCGATTTAGCACAGTTACCGCAACAGCTGACGGCGCTGCGGCCGGGCGATCTGGTGTTTCTGCTGTCACAGCAGGTAGTGAATTTCGCCCATCCGGCGCTGCAGCACAGCCAGACAGCCTGGCCCGCTACCGCTGACTACTATGCGATTGGCCGCTCAACCGCGCTGGCGCTGCATACCGTCACAAATCTCAAAGTAGACTATCCTCATGCGCGGGAGACCAGCGAAGAGCTGGTTCGCCTGCAGCGCCTGCAGCAGGTCAGCGGCAAGCGCGCGCTGATCCTGCGCGGCACTCCCGGTCGGGAATTATTAGCTGAAACTCTCATCGAACGTGGCGCAGAAGTGCAATACTGTGAGTGCTATCAGCGCAATGAGAAGCACTACGACGGCGCTATTGAGGGCCGGCGCTGGCGCGACCGCGGGATTACCACGCTGGTGGTGACCAGCGGTGAAATGTTAAAACAACTCCATGCACTGTTTCCGCCAATCGATCGGCGGGAGTGGTTACTGCACTGTCGACTGGTGGTCGTCAGTGAACGTTTGGCTACCCAGGCCGCTGAAGCGGGCTGGCAGGAGATAGACGTAGCCGATGGTGCCGATAACGACGCGCTGCTGCGTGCGTTACGCTGAACTTAACAATGGGATGAGCCACAATGACGGAACACAAAGCTTCCTCCGCCATGGTTGAAGAAACTACCCCAGCGGACACTTCCCCGACGCCAGAAAACCAGCCGCCACGCGAAAAACAGCGCGATGGCCGGGTATTAAGCGCCGTGGCAATTGTGATTGCGCTGGCGATTGGCGCAGGCCTTTACCTCAACGGGAAACACCAGGCCGATGTACAGGCTCAGACTAACCAGCAGCTCAGCGAGCAGCTCAGCGCGCTGCAGCAGCAGCTTGGCAGCGACAAACGCCAGCTGACGCAGCAGCTGACTGACGCGGGCACTGCCCTGCAGGAAGCGCGCACGAAGCAGGATAACAGCGCAAAAGAGCTGGAAACGCTGCGCGAAAAAGTCGCCACTATCTCCGGTAATGACACCCGCACCTGGCTGCTGGCGCAGGCTGACTATCTGGTAAAACTGGCGGGCCGCAAACTCTGGAGCGATCAGGATGTCACCACGGCCGCTGCTCTGCTGAAAAGTGCCGATACCAGTCTGGCTGAGATGAACGATCCCAGCATGACCAACGTTCGTCGGGCGCTGACGCAGGATATCAGCTCACTTTCGGCCGTCAGCCAGGTCGACTACGACGGCATCATTCTCAAGCTGAATCAGCTCTCTAACGGCGTAGACAATCTGCGCCTGGCGGACAACGACAACGACGATGCGCCAATGGATAGCGACGGCGGCGAACTCTCCGGCTCGCTGCACGAATGGCGGCAGAATCTGGTGAAGAGCTGGCATAATTTTATGGATGATTTCATTACCATCCGCCGCCGTGATAATACCGCTCAGCCGCTTCTGGCGCCTAATCAGGACGTCTATCTGCGTGAGAATATCCGCTCCCGTCTGCTGGTGGCTGCGCAGGCGGTACCGCGTCATCAGGAGGAGATTTATAAACAGTCGCTGGATGCGGTATCGAGCTGGGTACGCGCCTGGTATGACACCAACGATGCGGCGACCCGGGCGTTTCTTGCACAGCTGGACGAACTGAGCCAGCAAACCATCTCAATGGATGTGCCGGATTCGCTGGAAAGTCAGCCGCTGCTGGAAAAACTGATGCAAACGCGCGTGCGCAATCTGCTGGCGCAGCCATCGGTTGCGGCTGAACAACAGGGAGGCTGACCATGCTAAAAGTACTGGTACTTTTCCTGCTGTTGCTGGCTGGCGTCGTGCTGGGCCCGATGGTAGCCGGGCATCAGGGTTATGTGCTGATCCAGACTGATAACTGGAATATTGAGACCAGCGTGACCGGGCTGGGGATCATTCTGGTCCTGAGCCTGCTGGTGATTCTGCTGGCAGAGTGGATCCTGCGTCGTCTGTTCCGCACCGGCGTCCGTACGCGCGGCTGGTTCACCGGCCGCAAACGTCGCAGCGCGCAGCGTCATACGCAGCATGCGCTGATGAAGCTGGCTGAAGGTGACTATCAGCAGGCAGAGAAGCTGCTGGCGAAGAATGCCGATCACGCCGATCAGCCGGTAGCAAACTATCTGCTTGCGGCTGAAGCGGCACAGCAGCGCGGCGATGAAACCCGTGCTAATCAGCATCTGGAACGCGCTTCTGAACTGGCAGAGAACAATACTATCCCGGTGGAGATCACCCGGGTCCGGCTGCAGCTGGCGCGCAACGAAGATCATGCGGCGCGTCACGGTGTTGACCGTCTGCTGGAAGTTGCGCCGCGCCATCCGGAAGTGCTGCGTCTGGCGGAGCAGGCCTATATTCGTACCGGTGCCTGGGGTGCCCTGCTGGATATTCTGCCGGCGATGCAAAAGGCCAAAATTAACGATGATGCGCAGCGTCATGCGCTGCAGCAGCAGGCGTGGCTGGGGCTGATGAACCAGGCGATGGCCGATCAGGGTA
This sequence comes from Pantoea sp. RIT413, assembly GCF_003057675.2. Taxonomy (NCBI): domain Bacteria; kingdom Pseudomonadati; phylum Pseudomonadota; class Gammaproteobacteria; order Enterobacterales; family Erwiniaceae; genus Pantoea; species Pantoea sp. RIT413. Next base: position 150,364 of record NZ_QBJB02000007.1, on the reverse strand, counting down.
GCGAGGGCCTGAAGCGCTGGTGGCAGAGTCAGAGCCGCAAAACGCGGCAGGAGACTGCGCTGCAGGTCGCCATGAGTGAGCATCTGATCGAGTGCAACGATCCCGACACGGCTCAGGATATCGTGCTGGACGGTCTGAAAAAGCAGTATGACGATCGGCTGGTGCTGCTGATGCCGCGCATTAAAAGCGGCAATCCTGATGCGCTGGAGAAAGCGCTGCGTCAGCAGATCAAACAGCATGGGGCAACGCCAATGCTGCACAGCACGCTGGGGCAGCTGCTGATGCGCCACGGCGAGTGGCAACAGGCGGCCGATGCGTTTGAGCAGGCGCTGGCGCAGCGTCCTGATGCGTTTGATTATGCCTGGCTGGCGGATGTCTACGATCGCCTGCAGCGTCCGGAGGATGCGGCCAGCATGCGCCGCGAGGGCCTGCTGCTGACGCTGAAGAACAATCCGGCAACCTGATTTATGCTTGTTGTTTGTCTGCCGGGCTTGTCCCGGCTTTTTTTTGCCTGAACCGTGCCATCCCCGTCGTAAGCAGATAAAAAAACACCTGCCAGAAGCAGGTGTAAGATCAGGTCGTAAGACAACTGATGGTATCCGACTCAACGTAATGTCCGTCTAACTACAGTAGCGCACAGCGTTACTGCCAGGCTGGACAACGGATACCGTAAGGGGCTCTGCATCATTCCCAGGTTTATGTCGCCTGAGCGGACATAAGAGGTGGAATGAGCATCTACGACAGGAAGTATTGCACAAGATGTGCCAGATTGGCATTTTTCTTAAAAAGCTTTTCTGGTTCAGAGAGTTAACGCTGCTGTTCTCTTATCTTAAAAGCGACATGCCGCAGGCAGTATGCCATTGTGGTCATTTCCGTCGCAAAACAACGACAAATAGTTCTCTTATGGAACAAATTCAATTTATTCAAAGCGTTATCTGTCGCAAAAATACGACAAAAACTGTAGCGGTCGAATGGCGGGTTTAAACCAGGGCGCCATTAATGGCGCCCCTACGGTTTGGTGGGGGCCGCGCATCGTATCGCGGATTTTTTGCAGGGGTCGCATTTATGCGATCCTGGCCGCAGACCGTATTGCGGGTTACGTCATTGCGTATCGTACCCGCCCTTAACCAGGGCGCCATAAATGGCCCCCCTACGGTTTGGTGGGGGCCGCGCATCGTATCGCGGATTTTTTTGCAGGGGTCGCATTTATGCGACCCTGGCCGCAGACCGTATCGCGGGTTACGTCATTGCGTATCGTACCCGCCCTTAACCAGGGCGCCATAAATGGCCCCCCTACGGTTTGGTGGGGGCCGCGCATCGTATCGCGGATTTTTTGCAGGGGTCGCATTTATGCGACCCTGGCCGCAGACCGTATCGCGGGTTACGTCATTGCGTATCGTACCCGCCCTTAACCAGGGCGCCATAAATGGCCCCCCTACGGTTTGGTGGGGGCCGCGCATCGTATCGCGGATTTTTTGCAGGGGTCGCATTTATGCGACCCTGGCCGCAGATTACACGCAAACGAAAAAAGCCTGCTTTTTCAAGCAGGCTTTTCGAATATGGTCGGCGAGAGAGGATTCGAACCTCCGACCCACTGGTCCCAAACCAGTTGCGCTACCAAGCTGCGCTACTCGCCGATTTTTTACTTCTTTACTTCTTTACTTCTTTACTTCTTTACTAAAATTCTGCCTGGTGCGAAGAGAGGGACTTGAACCCTCACGTCCGTAAGAACACTAACACCTGAAGCTAGCGCGTCTACCAATTCCGCCACCTTCGCATGTCCCAGCAAAATCTGGGGTGGCTAATGGGACTCGAACCCACGACAACTGGAATCACAATCCAGGGCTCTACCAACTGAGCTATAGCCACCATAATTCTGGTGCGTAAGCTGTTACGCTTACTATTCACTGCATAACGCGGTTAAAACCAACCACCGAAGCTCTTGCGCCCAAAAGAAAATGGCGCGCCCGACAGGATTCGAACCTGAGACCTCTGCCTCCGGAGGGCAGCGCTCTATCCAGCTGAGCTACGGGCGCGTAGCGCCGTTGCGGATGGGCATACTACGTATTTGGCTTCACCCTGTCCAGTGCTTTTTAAAGAAAAAAACGCGTTTGGTTATGCTTTGTGCATTCCGTCGATAAATAGCGCAATTTCACGCTTATAAGCTAAAAAATCGCTGGATTAATCAGCAGCCTCAGAGATCGCCCCTCCAGTGATAGCGCAAATATTTCAGCAGCTTTAACTGCCGGCGCCAGCGTGAAGGCTGCCGGATCAGCCGATAGAGCCACTCCAGCCCCAGACGCTGCCAGAGACGCGGTGCACGGGTAACGTTGCCGGTAAAAACATCATAGGTGCCGCCTACTCCCATATAGAGTGCGTCGGGCCAGTGCTGGCGGCAGTCACGCATCAAAAGCTCCTGACGTGGTGAGCCCTGCGCTACGGTAACGATTTTTGCGCCGCTCGCAGCGATACGTGCAAACAGCGCCTCGCGGTCAGCCGGGGCAAAATAGCCGTTCTGGCTGCCAACAATATTTACGTTCCACTGACGCTGCAGTTTGTCGCAGGTCTCCTGCAGTACCTGCTCGCGGCCGCCAATTAAAAATACCGGGATCCCGGTGCGTCCGGCGCGCTCCATCAGCGCCTCCCACAGATCGGCACCGGCAATGCGGCTAACCTGCAGCTGCGGATACTTTTTGCGCAGCGAGCGGACAATACTGATGCCATCCGGATATTTAAACTCAGCTTCGCTAATCAGAGCGCGCAGCTGCGCATCTTCTTCCAGCGTCAGCATCTTTTCAGCATTGATGGCAATCAGCGTACCGCGCCGGGGCGTATTGTCAGGCAGCAGAAAGCTGACAAAGCTCTCCATATCGTTAAACGCGTGCAGATCAACGCCGCGTATCGCGTAATGCGGCTCAGTGGTCTTCATGGTTTTCATCTTCCGTTTGCCCGGTGATCAGGAGGAACCGCGCAGCGCCTGAACACGACGCGGACGAATAAGCCCTGCGCGCGCCAGCAGCCAGCTGAGCAGCTTTGCCAGGCCTGTACAGGCGGCAAAAATGATGCAGAAAAACACCACGCGCGAGCCGAATGCGTCCAGCCCCTCGCGAGCGAGAACGATCATGTTAAACACCGCGCCGAAACAGAAACTCTGCAGCACCGCGCCGCTATAGCGGTTGTCGCTGTCACGTCCCTGCGTATAAAGCGCGTCAAAGCCTTTCATCAGGAGACCCACCGCGACCGCACCCAGTGGAATAAACAGCACGCCACCCATGATCAGCAGCGAACCGATCAGCGTCGGCGAAATGGCCAGGCCGGAGTGGTTATTCAGCACTTCCCAGGTAAAGTAGTTAGCGCTGTTCAGGATCGCAGAGGGGCGATCGGGCCACAGCCAGCCCGGAATAAAGACATAAAAGTCGCGCCAGAGCGGCGCCAGCCCCTGAAAGTCGATTTTGTCATAGTTCTGCAGCAGCAGCGCCAGGTTCTCCCACGGCGAGAACGTATCCCGCGTCAGGTAGAGAAACGTATAAAAGGCCTCTGCCCCGGCCACATCCAGGTTGTAGCGCCGCAGCGCCAGCCAGAACATACCGCAGATCGCCATCGCGCCTGCCCCTGCCAGCATCCAGAGCGTGATCCAGCCGCGCGTAATACCGATGAACAGAAACAGCGCAAAAGCGATGATGATGTTTGCGCGCGTACCGCCCACCAGCGCATAGGTCAGCAAGCCAAACGCCACCGTCACCAGCAGAAACAGCAGCCACTGCCGCTGTGTCGGATGCAGAAAATAGCGGATTAGCATCGCCGGAATAAAGAAATAGAAGAAGCGCTTGAGCGCCACGCCAGAAACCTCACTCGAGAAAATCTGGTTATAGGCGGAGAGCCGGAACAGCAGTAGCCCGTTATGCATGAAAAACACGGTCACCGTGCCAATCGCCACCAGCGCCAGCAGCAGGCAGGTGAGATGCGTCTCCACCCGATCCATAACCAGCCACGGCTTGCGCGGCGCGGCGCTGGCCGGTCGCAGCCGGACTTTATAACTGACGTAATAAATAGCGTAGAAGCTGGTGGCTGCCAGCAGCGCCTGCAGCAGAAAGGCTGGCGGTACCACGGCCACATCAAAGCGGAACACCAGTATGCTGGTCAGCGGAAAACCAAAGTAGAAGGTCAGCAGAAACAGCAGCGTAAAGAAGAGATGAAAGTTAAAGCGCACGCGCCTGAACTCACGCCAGGTGAGCGTCAGGATAAAGCCCAGCGAGCAGAGATAAACCACCAGCAGACCACTAAACTGCAGCAGACTCATGATGCACTTCCTTCACTCAGGCTGAGCGCATGGCGCCAGCCGGCAAGATAGCCCGGCGCAAAAAAAGCGATGGCCGGCTTGTCACACGCCGTCAGCTGGCGCTGCGCTTCCGCGATGCGGCTGGCATCAAGTTCATCACAGCTGAACAGCACCGGAACACCCTGCTCGCTGAGATCGCGCCAGAACGGATTTTTACGGTTCAGCACAAAGGGAATGTTAGCCTGAATCAGCAAACAGAGCGTGCCAATCCCCTGCTGCCGCTCAAACATAAAATAGCCAAGCTGGCAGCGTCTGAGCAGCTGCAGGTAGGCTTGAAAATCGAGCCTGTCGCGGATCAACGTAACCTGCCCGGCCGGAAACAGACGCTGCGCCGCCGCATCGATCTCATCGATATAGGCATAGTTGTTGGCCGGGTAGCCGAGCGGGACCAGCACGCTGATTTGCTCGCCAAACTGCCGGCGTATCGCCTGTAATCCTTCAATGTGCCGGTTGCTGCGATCGCCGGAGTTACCCAGCAGGATCGTCAGCGCACCCTCCGATGCTGTGGCTGACGGCAGCGCAATATCAGGCATGCGCGTCGGAAAATAGAGCAGCGACGCCGGCACCTGCGGATGCCGCTGCTGATAAAAAAAGAGATCGCCGCGCGTAGCAAATACCTGAGCCACACGCCCCTGCGCGATGCGGCGCAGCAGATAGAACAGACGATATTTCAGCCCGGCGCCCTCTTCATACAGGTCAGCTCCCCAGACATGCCAGAACGCCTGATGGCGGCGGATCTTTCCACTGAGCAGCGCCAGCCAGATACGCGGGTTAAACTGTCCGTGAAAGAAAAAGCGCTGAGAGCGATCGGCGGCGCGCGCTATCACCGCCTGCGCCAGCGCGGCTTTAGTGGCGAAAGTTTCGATCTGCAGCTGGCTACAGGCGGGCAGCGAGCCAGGCGCAGCAACCACCATAAAGCGGCGCGGCGCGGCGGCAGGCAATTCAGTGCCTATAACGTCATTAAAGAAACGCAGCACCGTCTGATTGTGATGCGGGATATCAGATCCCAGCACATGAAATAACGTCATTTTGTCCGGCAATAAATCAGGAAAGCGCCACAGCAAAGGGCAAAATAGAGTATATAGGTCGCCATATACGCCTGCGCTGCGCCAGTCGCGCCGTGAAGCGGGATCAGCCAGCGCGAAAACAGCGTCAGCAAAGCAAACTGGCTGATCTCGGTGAGAATATAGAAGCGCAGCGACGCTTTGGCGATCACCAGATATCCGAAAACATAGGCGCCGACTTTAAAGAGATCGCCACATAACTGCCAGATAAAAAGATCGCGCATGCCGCTAAACTGCGGGGAAAACAGCAGCCAGATCGCCATGTCGCGCAGCAGCCAGACAGCGAAACTGGCGGCCGCCACCGCCGGCAGTACAAACCGCAGCGCGCGGCCTATCTCCCGTGCAATCTGCTGCTTATCCTCCAGGCGTGCCAGCGTCGGCAGCAGCCAGACGCTGAAAGTGGCGGTAATAAACTGCAGATAGGCGTCAGAGATCGTCGTCACGCCCTGCCATAATCCCACCTGCGCCCAGCCCTGCTGTTCCGCCAGCAGATTACGCATCATCACCCACGCAACCGGCAGCGTGATCGACGTTATCAGCGCCATCAGCGTATACTTTGCCAGATTGCGTGCCCGTTCCGGCTGCCATACCGGTCTGAGCCAGCGCAGCGGCAGCACCGCACGATGGCGCCGCAGCATAATCAGCGCCGGTACTACCAGCAGCGCCGGAACCAGCGCCAGTCCCGCCAGCGCTCCCTGATAACCGCCCAGCCACCAGCAAATAATATAACCGGCCACGCCTGTCAGGCTGCCGGTTATCAGCGCCAGGGCATTGCCGCGCGCATCGCGAAAGCCTTTCAGCAGCGCCAGCGCCAGGTTTGCCCAGGCGATGCCAAACTGCAGAAACGCCACGATGCGCACCACGCTCTGGTAGTGCTCATGTCCAAACAGCACCCGGCTGACCGGTGCCGCGCCCAGCAGCAGACCGGCGGCCAGCAGCACCGAAAAGCCCAGCACCATCGCAGAGGCCGTGCCGGTCAGCGCCCGCAGCTGTGCAGGTTCATGCTGCAGCTGCGCCACGCTGGCGGTCACGCCGTTAAAAATGCCTGCGCCAGCCAGTACGCCGAGCACGGTGATCAGCTGCCGGAAGTTACCCGCCTGCCCGACGCCTTCCGGGCCGAAACTCAGCGCCAGCAGCTTTATCACCAGCAGGCCAGCCGCAATTTTTACCAGCGTAGAGGCCGCGGTCCAGACCGATGCTTTTGCCAGCGACATCAGGCAAAGTAGCTCAGCAGAGAGCTAATCACGGTACGCTGATTGTTATCTGACAGGTTATAGAACAGCGGCAGACGCAGCAGGCGCTCGCTGTCGCGCGTGGTGACGCGATCTTCACCGTGGAAGCGGCCAAACCGCTCACCGGCAGGCGACGTATGCAGCGGGATATAGTGAAATACCGTGAGGATTTCCGCTTCTTTCATCCAGCGTATCAGCGCTTCGCGATCGCCACTGTCGCGCAGTTTCAGATAGAACATATGCGCGTTATGACGGCAGCTATCCGGCACTGCCGGCAGCGCGATCCGCCCCTGAGCCGCCAGCGGCTGCAGCGCATCGTAGTAGCGCTGCCACAGTCGCAGTCGCTGCTGATTAATGGTCTGTGCCGCTTCCAGCTGCGCCCAGAGATAGGCTGCCTGCAGATCGGCCATCAGGTAGCTTGAGCCGATATCGCGCCAGGTATATTTATCCACCTGACCACGGAAAAACTGACTGCGGTTGGTGCCTTTTTCCCGGATAATTTCAGCACGCTCGGTGAGCGCCGCATCATTTATCAGCGTCGCGCCGCCTTCACCTCCGGCGGTGTAATTTTTCGTTTCGTGAAAGCTAAAGCAGCCGATGTGCCCGATGGTGCCAAGCGCGCGGCCTTTATACTGTGACATGACGCCCTGTGCAGCATCTTCGATGACATAAAGCTGATGCTTTGCGGCCAGCGCCATAATGGTGTCCATTTCACACGCCACGCCCGCATAGTGTACCGGTACGATAGCGCGCGTTTTCGGCGTGATCGCAGCCTCAATCAGTGTCTCATCGATGTTCATCGTATCCGGGCGCACGTCAACAAAGACAATGGTGGCGCCGCGCAGCACAAACGCGTTTGCGGTGGAGACAAAGGTATAGCTCGGCATGATCACTTCATCACCGGGCTCGATGTTGATCAGCAGCGCGGCCATCTCCAGCGAGGCGGTGCAGGAGGGCGTCAGCAGCACTTTTTTACTGCCAAAATGCTGCTCCATCCACTGCTGGCAGCGGCGGGTAAAGCCGCCGTCACCGCACAGCTTGCCGCTGGCCATCGCCGACTGCATATAGTCTGTTTCAGTGCCCACCACAGGGGGCGCGTTAAAAGGGATCATGATGCTTTCCTGTAAAACCAGTAGGCGGTGCTTTCCAGCCGGGCACCGCAGCGTAAATAGAGGCGCATCGCTGCAAGATTGCTGAGCTGCGTGGCAACTCGCAGCTGCGCCAGCTGGCGCACCCGGCCCCAGTCAGCCGCAGCCAGCAGCAGACGCTGGCCAATACCCTGCGACCGGGCATCAGGCAGCACCGCCAGCAGTCCGATACGCACATCGCCGTTCACTTCACGCAGGGAGACAAAGCCCTGCAGGCTGCCCTGTTCATCGCAGGCGATCAGACACTGGTGATCGAAGGTGCCGCGCACCGCGTTTTCAATCCACTGCGCATAAAACCGGCCGCTGTCGGCCGCGTCAAACCACGGGGCACGAAACCGGCTCTGGCTGAAGGCTTCTGCAGCGGCGGCACGCAACGCCGGGATTTGCGCCTCACGCGCAATTCGTACGCCAGGCTGACGCGCCGTCTGCGTCAGCGGTAACGTCAGATCGGCTTCTCCCTCAACCAGCTGAAAGCCGTGCTGGCAGACCGCATCAATCGCCGCGGTCTGCTCTGCCGGCACTTTTATCTGCAGCAGGCCTGTCGCCTGCTGCAGCGCCTGCGGCAACGTTAGTTCACCCTGCAGCGTCAGGCGCGCCGTGGGCTGATGAAAGAAGTCACTCTCCCACTCAAGGGGATCAATACTGACGCGGACGGGCATGTAAAATATCCAGCAGATACTGGCCGTAGCCGGTTTTGGTTAACGCCTCGCCTGCCGCCTGTAGCTGAGCATCGCTCAGCCAGCCGTTGCGCCAGGCAATCTCTTCCAGGCAGGCTATCTTGAATCCCTGCCGCTTTTCTACCGTCTGCACAAAGACGCTGGCTTCAACCAGGCTGTCATGCGTACCGGTATCCAGCCAGGCGAACCCGCGACCCAGCAGCTCAACAGAGAGTGAGCCAGCCTCCAGGTACATCTGGTTAATCGCCGTAATCTCCAGCTCACCGCGCGCCGAGGGCTGGACGCGCTTTGCAAACTCCACCACGCGGCGATCGTAAAAATAGAGTCCGGTCACCGCCCAGCGCGATTTTGGCTGCGCCGGCTTCTCTTCGATTGAAAGCGCATTAAACGCCTCATCAAATTCCACCACGCCGAACCGCTCGGGATCCATCACCTGGTAAGCGAAGAGCGTCGCGCCTTCCGTTCGGGCAGCCACTTTTTTCAGCTTCGGACTAAAACCCTGACCAAAGTAGAGATTGTCGCCCAGCACCAGACAGCAGTGGTCGTCACCAATAAACGATTCACCAATAATAAACGCCTGCGCCAGTCCATCGGGGCTTGGCTGTTCAGCATAGGAGAGCCGGACACCAAACTCACTGCCATCCCCCAGCAGACGCTCAAAGTGCGCCCGGTCTTCAGGCGTGGTAATGATCAACACATCGCGGATGCCTGCCAGCATCAGGACAGAAAGGGGATAATAGATCATCGGCTTGTCATACACCGGCAGCAGCTGCTTGGAAATTGCGCGGGTAATCGGATGCAGGCGCGTTCCTGAACCACCCGCCAGAATAATACCTTTCATCATTGCTCCTTCTGGCTCTGCTTCAGCGCGATGCGGTTAAGCCGAGGCGTTCAGCGCGATAGCTGCCGTTGAGAATAGCCTGCCACCACTGCGGGTTGGCCAGATACCACTCCACCGTTTTACGTATGCCGCTCTCAAAGGTTTCCTGTGGCGTCCAGCCCAGCTCGCGGGCAATTTTGCTGGCATCGATGGCGTAACGCAGATCGTGTCCGGGACGGTCGCTAACAAAGGCGATCAGCTCGCGGTAGCTGTTAATCGCCGCAGGACGCTGCCCGGCGGCAAGCTCATCGAGCAGATCGCACAGGGCGTGCACTACCTCAAGATTACGTCGCTCATTATGCCCGCCAATATTGTAGGTCTCTCCTGCTTTGCCGTGACTGACAACGGTATAGAGCGCGCGCGCATGATCTTCCACATAGAGCCAGTCGCGGATCTGGCTGCCGTTGCCGTAGACCGGCAGCGCCTTGCCCGCCAGCGCATTGATGATAGTCAGCGGGATCAGCTTCTCCGGAAAATGGCACGGGCCATAATTATTGGAGCAGTTGGTGACGATCACCGGCAGTCCATACGTTCGCATCCAGGCACGCATCAGATGATCGCTGCTGGCTTTTGATGCGGAGTAGGGGCTGCTCGGCGCATAAGGCGTGGTTTCGGTGAAAAAATCATCCGTACCGTGCAGATCGCCAAAGACTTCGTCTGTGGAAATATGGTGCAGCAGGAAGCCAGCTTTGCGCGTGCTCTCCATCGCCTGCCAGTAGTGGCGTACCGCTTCCAGCAGATGATAAGTGCCGACAATATTGGTTTCGATAAAGGCAAATGGCCCATCAATCGAGCGGTCGACGTGGCTTTCTGCTGCCAGATGCATTACGCAGTCGGGCTGATACTGCGCCAGCACCCGATCAAGCTCCGGCCGGTTACAGATATCAACCTGCTCAAAGGCAAAACGCGGATGCTGCTGCACGCCCGCCAGCGACGCCAGATTGCCGGCGTAGCTTAGCTTATCCACCACCACGACCTGATGCTCCGTGCTTTCAATCAGAAAGCGCACCAGCGCTGAGCCTATAAATCCCGCGCCGCCGGTGATCAGAAAGCGTTTCATCGCCATACCCCTTTGGTATCGACAATCCACGGCTGGGCAATCTGCGCAGCGTCAATGGCCCGGAACTGTGCATGATCAACCAGCATCACCAGAATGTCAGCCTGCTGTAGCGCCTGCTCCACGGATACCAGCGAGGCGTCCTGCCCCAGCCGGTCAGGAATCGACGTAACGTGCGGCTCGACAACCCAGGTCTCTCCGCTGTGCCACGCCGCAATGCGCTGCGCGACCGCCATCGCCGGGCTCTCACGCAGATCGTCGATATCGGGCTTAAACGCCAGCCCGAAACAGGCAATAGCGATCTCGCTGGCGCGCTTATCGCTCTGCGTCGCGCACTCCGCCAGCGCCTGTTTTACCTGCTCCAGTACCCAGCCAGGTTTGGCATCATTCACTTCACGCGCGGTGCGAATCAGCCGCGCCTGCTGCGGGTTCTGCGCCACAATAAACCACGGGTCGACGGCAATACAGTGTCCGCCCACGCCCGGTCCGGGCTGCAGAATATTGACGCGCGGATGCCGGTTCGCCAGCGCAATCAGCTCCCAGACGTTGATCTTCTGATCGGCGCAGATCAGCGACAGCTCATTAGCAAAAGCGATATTGACATCGCGGAAGCTGTTTTCCGTCAGCTTGCACATCTCCGCCGTACGCGCGTTGGTTTCAACGCAGGCTCCGCGCAGGAAAATACGGTACAGCTCGCTGGCACGCGCCGAACAGGCGGGCGTCATGCCGCCAATCACGCGATCGTTCTCCAGCAGTTCGGTCATCACCTTGCCGGGCAGCACCCGCTCCGGACAGTAGGCGATAAAGATATCGCTCTCGCCCTCATGCTGAGGAAAACGCAGATCGGGACGCGCCTCGGCCAGCCATTCCGCCATCTGCTCTGTGGCGCCGACCGGCGAAGTCGACTCCAGAATCACCAGATCGCCTGTTTTCAGTACCGGTGCCAGCGACAGCGCGGCCGCGCGGACAAAGCTCAGGTCTGGCTGATGATCGTTCATAAAGGGCGTGGGGACAGCGATCAGAAACGCATCTGCCGGTTCTGCCGTCGTGGTGGCGCGCAGCAGCCCCTGCTGCACCGCCTGCCGGACCACCTCGCCGAGATCGGGCTCCACGATGTGGATTTCCCCCCGGTTAATGGTTTCAACGGCGCGCAGATTGACATCCACGCCCACGACCTGTTTTCCCCTTGAAGCGAAAACGGCTGCCGTTGGCAGCCCGATGTAACCCAGTCCGATCACGGAAATGGTATTAAAAGACATAATTAAACTCTGTTGTTGTTCAGCGCCTGCAGAATGCGTGCGCAGGCGTGGCCGTCGCCATAAGGGTTGTGTGCCCGGCTCATACTCTGCCACGCCTCTTCGTCCTGCAGCAGCAGGGTGACTTCAGCGACAATGGTATCGACATCGGTGCCAACCAGTTTTACCGTCCCTGCCGCGACCGCTTCCGGCCGCTCCGTGGTATCGCGCATCACCAGCACCGGTTTCCCCAGCGACGGCGCCTCTTCCTGAATTCCGCCGGAATCGGTGAGGATCAGCCAGGCACGGTTCATCAACCAGACAAACGGCAGATACTCCTGCGGTTCGATCAGAATAATATTGTCGATACCGCTAAGTATCCGGTTAACCGGCTCGCTGACGTTGGGATTGAGATGCACCGGATAGACGATCTGCGCCTGCGGATGAAGGCGCGCAATCTGCGCCAGCGCACTGCAGATACGCTCAAAGCCCTTACCAAAACTTTCGCGCCGGTGACCGGTAACCAGGATCAGCTTTTTGTCCGATTCCAGAAACGGATAGTGCGCCGCCAGACGGGCATTGAGATCGGCGTTGGTCAGCACGCGATCGCGCACCCACAGCAGCGCGTCGATTACCGTATTGCCGGTGACAAAGATACGCGCATCAGGCAGGTTTTCCCGCAGCAGGTTCTGCCGCGATGTGGTGGTCGGCGTGAAGTGATAGCTTGCCAGATGGCCTGTGAGCGTGCGGTTAGCCTCCTCCGGCCAGGGCGACATCAGATTACCGGTGCGTAAACCAGCCTCGACGTGTCCCACCGGGATCTGCTGATAAAAGGCCGCCAGGCTGGCCGCCAGCGTGGTGGTGGTATCACCGTGCACCAGCACCACATCAGGTTTAAAATCGGCTAAAACGGTTTTCATGCCCTGCAGAATACGGCAGGTAATCTCAGTCAGCCCCTGCTCCGGGCGCATGATATTTAAATCGTAATCGGGCTGCAGCTGAAACAGATGCAGCACCTGATCGAGCATTTCACGGTGCTGTGCGGTGACGCACAGGCGGGATTCAAACGCAGCATCCTGCGCCAGTGCCTGCACCAGCGGCGCCATTTTGATGGCTTCAGGACGGGTGCCAAATACAGTCAGTACTTTCACGCTGATTCTCTTATTGGCGAATAGCTGATAACGCGCGCGGCCGGCGCACCAGCGCCACACCCGCTCCGACCAGCGCCCCGATCGCTCCCCACATCACCATCATAAACAGACGGCGCGGGCTGTCGCGTGAAACGGGCTCTTCCGGCGTACGCAGGTAGCGGTAAGTCTGGAACTGTTTATCAAGGCGTGGGCCAGCCTGTAACGTGCTCAGCATCGCCCTGTTTTGATCATAGCTCAAATCGTAGGCGGGGCCGCTGGCCTGCAGCATATCGAGCTGCGCCTGTAGCCGCTGCTGGCCCAGTAAAAAGCGATCGCTCTCTGGCAGGCTCTCACCTGCAGCAGGCGCACGGTTATCGGTAATACCCTGCTGACTGGCGAGCTTCAGCGCCTGCTCAATGCGCTGACGCTGGCGATCGTACACCGCCTGCGCCACCGCCTGCTGCCGGTCAACCTGCGACTGCAGCTGCACGTTACGCGCCTGCCATGCGCCTTTCAGCTCTTCATTCAGATGGCGTGCCGCACGCTCGCTGGCGTAAGCAATATACTGACGCAGAAGATTGTTAGCATCACCGGCGGTTTCTGCCACCAGCCGCACCGTATCAAGCGTGTTGTGCGCACTATCTGCCGGCATAAACTGGATGTTGGTGATCATATCGTCCAGCAAGGCCGCATCATTATGCGCATTACCACTTTTACGGCTTTTAAAATAGTCGGTCTGCTGCCAGAAATCGCGCCGCGTATCCCATGAAGCGAGCTGCATGGTGAACTCCTGATAGACCTCATCCATTACGGTAGGGGCCGGATTATTCAGGCTCAGCGTATTGCTGTGGATATCGAGGTTGTTCAGAAACTGCTGCTGTACATAGTAGTCGCCCAGCATGTTAACCGTAGGCCTGTCGGTGACTGCCGTGGTGCTCCACGCCTGCTTCATCAGCATTGAAGCGAGCCAGGCCAGCAGGGCAAACAGAACAGCGCAGCCCGCTATCCAGCGTTTACCGCGCCACAGCGTGCAGCCCAGGCCGCGAATATCCAGTTCGTTCTCCACAACAGAGTTCATAACAGCGGTGTCCTTATCTGATGCTTATCCAGGTCATGTTTTATTGATATGCGCTTGATTCCATCTGCGCTTGAGACGGCGAATCATTCGTGCCATACGCCACGCGTGTTTAATGCAGTAGCCATAGAGCAGAAATGCTACCAGGAAGAGCACCAGCATGACCCACTCAGGTATGAACGCCAGATATTCGCCGAGCACGCCGATGCCTGCCAGCAGCGCCGCCGCCAGCGTGATCAGTAAAAAAGCCTGACGTGACGAGAAACCGGCACGCATGATGAGATGGTGAATATGTTGCCTGTCGGCTGAGAATGGACTCATGCCCTTGCGCAGCCGGCGATACATGATAGCCACCATATCCATCAGCGGGATGGCGATCAGCCACAGCGCTGTTACCGGCGTAATAGGATGGCTCAGGCCCTGTGTCGTTTCCAACAGGATCCAGATAATGGTGAAACCGATCATGGTGCTGCCGGCATCACCCATAAACACTTTATAGCGTTTGCCCAGAAAACCGAGGTTCAGCAAAATATAGGGAATAGTGGCGGCGATCATGGCAAAACACCACATTGCCAGGCTGGTCATGCCGTCAAAATAGAGAATGATCCCCATTGCACCGAACGTTACGCAGGAGAGTCCGCCCAGCAGACCATCGATACCGTCGACCATGTTAAACGCATTAATTGCCGCCCAGACGGCGAACAGCGTTAATACGTAGCCAAAGGGACCGACGACAATCTCCACCGGACCCACAATAAAACCGAGACTCAGCAAATAGAGCTTGGCGCCATACATCATGACAACGGCGATAATCGCCTGCATACAGGCGCGAAACTTTACGCTGATATCAAAGCGATCGTCGAGTGCGCCGACCAGCACCAGCACGCCGGCACAGAAGAGATAGAGCAGGCCGTTCGGCATATAGGACTGCGTAATAAGGAAAGCGAAGCAAACGCCAGCGTAAACGGAAATACCGCCAACGAGAGGGATAACGCCCTGATGCTTTTTCCTTGCATTAGGCTTATCAACTAATCCGATTTTTTTTGCGACCTTACGGGCCATAAAAAGGAATGCCAGAGAGAAGAGAAAAGTTAAACCCAGCTCTGCACCCATAGTGAGTAAATTCACATTAACGCTCTCAGCTAAAATCGTGGACAACAATAAGCAAAATCCCGGTTATTGCTGTATATCCCTGTCTGACCAGGCCGCAGCGCGCGCGGTTGCTGAAAAAATCGCCGCCTTTCTGCTTGCGTCATTCTAAAACTTTTCTGACTCGCCTAATCCTAATGCGCACAAATAAAAAACGCCACGATAAGCCGTGGCGTTTAACAGAAATAATGCCGATTTATTACCTGCGTAACAATATCATTGTTTCGCTTTTAACCGCTTATGAACGCTTCATCATGTCGAAGAATTCATCGTTGGTTTTGGTCATCGCCAGCTTGTTGATGAGGAACTCCATCGCGTCAATCTCGCCCATCGGGTGAATAATTTTGCGCAGGATCCACATCTTCTGCAGCTCTTCCTGAGAGGTGAGCAGCTCTTCTTTACGGGTACCGGAACGGTTGTAGTCAATTGCCGGGAAGACGCGTTTTTCCGCAATCTTACGCGACAGGTGCAGTTCCATGTTACCTGTACCTTTAAACTCTTCGTAAATGACTTCATCCATTTTCGAACCGGTATCAACCAGCGCTGTGGCGATGATAGTCAGGCTACCGCCCTCTTCCACGTTACGTGCTGCACCGAAGAAACGCTTCGGACGATGCAGGGCGTTGGCATCAACACCACCGGTCAGGACTTTACCTGAGGCAGGAACCACGGTGTTATACGCACGCGCCAGACGGGTGATTGAGTCGAGCAGGATGATGACATCTTTTTTATGCTCAACCAGGCGCTTGGCCTTTTCGATGACCATTTCAGCAACCTGCACGTGGCGGGATGCAGGCTCATCGAAGGTAGAGGCGATAACTTCACCTTTAACCAGACGCTGCATCTCGGTCACTTCTTCCGGGCGCTCGTCAATCAGCAGCACCATCAGGACGCAATCCGGATGATTATACGCAATGCTCTGCGCAATGTTCTGCAGCAGCATGGTTTTACCCGCTTTTGGCGGTGCCACAATCAGGCCACGCTGGCCGCGGCCAATTGGCGACGCCAGATCCAGCACGCGAGCGGTTAAGTCTTCAGTTGAGCCATTACCCCGCTCCATACGCAGACGACTGTTAGCGTGCAGCGGCGTGAGGTTTTCGAACAGAATCTTACTGCGGGCGTTTTCCGGCTTGTCGTAGTTAACTTCGTTAACTTTCAGCAGGGCAAAATAGCGCTCACCCTCTTTTGGCGGACGGATTTTACCGGAAATGGTGTCGCCGGTACGCAGGTTAAAACGACGAATCTGGCTGGGGGAAACATAGATATCGTCAGGACCGGCGAGGTAGGAGCTGTCTCCGGAACGGAGGAATCCAAATCCGTCCTGCAATATCTCCAGCACGCCATCACCAAAGATGTCTTCGCCGCTCTTCGCATGTTGTTTGAGGATGGCGAAAATAATGTCCTGTTTGCGCATGCGCGCCAGGTTTTCCAGCCCCATATTTTCGCCGAGAGTAATCAGCTCAGAAACCGGCGTATTCTTTAATTCGGTAAGATTCATAGTGATGGGTTCTTAAACTCGGGGTAATTCTCGAAATGATTGTCGTGAATGGTATGGCAAAAATTCCATGCCTGTTAATGGCTCTTTTTCAACACTGCTCGGCGGGTATCGTCTGATAGAGCGATAGGAAGCGAGAGACGGTCGAAAGATGATGCCGGGTATGCTAGCCGTCAGATTGCCAAACCACAAAAACGTTCAACTCGAGCGGGGTCTGACAAGAGAAATCTTTAGATGCAAACTACAAAGGTAAGTGCGTAATGCAGTATCGTCAAATTAGCACGCCTGACCAGCGGCGTCCAGCAGTGGCGAAAAAATTCACCACTGCGGAACAGAGCGCGTTGCGCTTACGCTAGATTGGCGTTCAGGAACTCTTTCAGCTGGCCTTTAGACAGCGCACCCACTTTAGTTGCCGCCACTTCGCCGTTTTTAAACAGCAGCAGGGTCGGAATACCACGGATGCCATATTTTGGCGCGGTACCTGGGTTCTCATCAATGTTCAGCTTGGCGATGGTAAGCTTACCGTCGTACTCTTCAGCAACTTCATCGAGGATCGGGGCGATCATTTTGCAAGGACCACACCATTCAGCCCAGAAGTCAACCAGGGTAACACCCTCGGCTTTCAGCACGTCAGTATCGAAACTGTCATCGGTGAGGTGAACGATTTTATCGCTGCTCATGTTTAACTCCAAAGATTATGCCTGGCGAATTGGCGTAAAATATACCAACGTTGGTTAACTTTATTTCATCGGATACGCTTTCGTAAAGCGATAGTAAGCTGATATTCTACCACACTATGAGCAAAACACACTTAACCGAACAGAAGTTTTCCGACTTCGCCCTGCACCCTCAGGTCGTGGAAGCCCTTGATACTAAAGGCTTTCAGCATTGCACGCCTATTCAGGCGCTCGCACTGCCTTTTGCGCTTTCAGGGCGTGATGTTGCGGGTCAGGCGCAAACCGGTACCGGCAAAACGATGGCGTTTCTGACGTCAACGTTTCATTATCTTCTTTCTCACCCTGCAGCTGAAGGGCGCCAGGTTAACCAGCCACGTGCGCTGATCATGGCCCCTACGCGCGAGCTGGCCGTACAGATTCACGCCGATGCGGAGCCGCTGGCTAAAGCGACCGGCCTGAAAATGGGTCTGGCTTACGGCGGCGACGGCTATGACAAGCAGCTTAAAGTGCTCGCTGACGGTGTCGACATCCTGGTGGGCACTACCGGACGTCTGATTGATTACGCAAAACAGAACCATGTGAATCTGGGCGCTATTCAGGTTGTGGTGCTGGACGAAGCCGATCGCATGTTCGATCTCGGCTTTATTAAAGATATTCGCTGGCTATTCCGCCGCATGCCGCCTGCCACGCAGCGTCTGAGCATGCTGTTTTCCGCAACGCTCTCTTACCGCGTCCGGGAACTGGCGTTTGAGCATATGAACAACGCGGAATATGTCGAAGTAGAACCGGAACAGAAAACCGGCCACCGCATCAAAGAAGAGCTCTTCTATCCATCCAATGAAGAGAAGATGCGTCTGCTGCAGACGCTGATCGAAGAAGAGTGGCCCGATCGCGCCATCATCTTTGCTAACACCAAGTATCGCTGTGAAGATATCTGGGGCCATCTGGCCGCCGACGGTCATCGCGTCGGTCTGCTGACCGGTGATGTCCCGCAGAAAAAGCGCCTGCGCATTCTCGATGATTTCACCAAAGGCGACGTGGATATTCTGGTAGCAACGGATGTTGCGGCGCGCGGTCTGCATATTCCGGCCGTAACGCACGTCTTTAACTACGATCTGCCGGACGATCGCGAAGATTACGTTCACCGTATTGGTCGTACCGGCCGTGCCGGCGCCAGCGGACACTCTATCAGCCTCGCGTGTGAAGAGTATGCGCTGAATCTGCCCGCGATTGAGGAGTATATCGGTCACGGCATTCCGGTCAGCAAATACAACAGCGATGCGCTGCTCAGCGATCTGCCACCGGCAAAACGTCTGCAGCGCAACCGCACCGGCAACGGTCAGCGTCGCGGCGGCAATAACAGTAATCGCCGGAGCAGCGCGCCCCGTAATCATAACCGTAAACGCCCAGGTTAATCCCACATGCTAAGCGCATCATCACTCTATGCAGCGATCGACCTCGGGTCTAACAGCTTTCATATGCTGGTGGTGCGTGAAGTTTCCGGCACTATTCAGACCGTGGCGCGCATCAAGCGCAAAGTCCGGCTGGCAGCAGGACTTAATGCTGACAGCGAACTCTCTGCTGAGGCGATGCAGCGCGGCTGGCAGTGCCTGAAGCTGTTTTCGGAACAGCTGCAGGATATCCCGCCAGAGCAGATCCGCGTGGTGGCGACCGCCACGCTGCGCATCGCACGCAACGCGCCAGACTTTCTGACCACCGCTGAAGCGATCCTGGGCTGTCCGGTCAATGTTATCAGCGGTGAGGAAGAAGCGCGCCTGATCTATCAGGGCGTGGCCCATACGACTGGCGGCTCCGACCAGCGTCTGGTAGTCGATATTGGCGGCGGCAGCACCGAACTGGTTACCGGTGAAGGTTCGCACGCAACCACGCTGTTCAGCCTTTCAATGGGCTGCGTCACCTGGCTGGAGCGTTTTTTCAGCAATCGCCATCTGACGCAGGACAATTTTGACCGGGCAGAACAGGCGGCGCGCGACATGCTGCAACCCGTGGTAGCGGCGCTGCGTGAGAAAGGATGGCAGGTCTGCGTCGGTGCATCCGGTACGGTTCAGGCTCTGCAGGAGATCATGGTGGCGCAGGGGATGGATGAGCGTATCACCCTGAGTAAACTGCAGCAGCTGAAGCAGCGCGCTATTCAGTGCGGCAAGCTGGAAGAGCTGGAAATTGAAGGGCTGACGCTGGAGCGTGCGCTGGTCTTTCCCAGCGGTTTGTCGATTCTCATCGCCATTTTCAACGAACTGAATATTGATAGCATGACGCTGGCAGGCGGCGCGCTGCGCGAAGGTCTGGTGTATGGCATGCTCCATCTGCCGGTCAATCGCGATATCCGCAGCCGTACGCTGCATAATGTGCAGCGCCGTTTTTCTATCGATGTGGAACAGGCTGACCGGGTGCAGCAGCTGGCTGAACGTTTTTTTCGTCAGGTCAGCCAGAGCTGGAAGCTTGACCAGCGCTGTCGCGATCTGCTGTTAAGCGCCTGTGCCGTACACGAAATTGGCCTGAGCGTCGATTTTCGTCAGGCTCCCCGGCACGCCGCCTATCTGATCCGCCATCTCGATCTGCCTGGCTTTACGCCCGCGCAGAAAAAAGTGCTCGCCTGTTTGCTGCAGAACCAGAGCGGCAGTATCGATCTGGCTCTGCTGGCCCAGCAAAATGCCGTGCCGCCGCGTACGGCAGAACGCCTGAGCCGCCTGCTGCGCCTGGCGATTATCTTCTCCACGCGTCGCCGTGACGATACGCTTCCGGCGGTACGCTTACTGGCAGAAGAGGATACGCTGCACCTTACGCTGCCGGCGGGCTGGCTGGAGGCGCATCCGCTGCGCGCCGAGCTGCTGGAGCAGGAGAGCCACTTTCAGTCCTACGTTCACTGGCTCCTGACCTTCTCCTGATGACGTGACGGCTGCCACTACTTTTTTGCATTCGCCAGCATTGCCCGCAACCCGGCCACCCGGGTTTGCCCGGTTTTAACGCGCTCTTCTGCGCTTACCACTTTTTTCTCACGCTCCCACTCGACGTCATCCTGCGGCAGTTCCAGCAAAAAACGGCTGGGTTCAGGACGAATCAGCTCACCATACTGGCGACGCTCCCGGCAGAGCGTAAAGGTCAGCTCTTTCTGTGCGCGCGTAATGCCTACATAGGCGAGACGCCGCTCCTCTTCGATGTTGTTCTCATCAATGCTGCTCTGATGCGGCAACAGACCCTCTTCCATGCCGACCAGGTAGACATAGGGAAATTCCAGCCCTTTTGATGCGTGCAGCGTCATCAGCTGAACCTGGTCGAGATCTTCATCACTCTCTCCCCGCTCCATCATATCGCGCAGGGTAAAGCGCGTGACAACCTGTGCCAGCGTCATGGGCTCATTCAGCTCATCACCTTCAAGCATTTCCGTCATCCACTGGAACAGCGTATTGACGTTTTTCATCCGCATCTCTGCGGCTTTCGGACTGCCGGAGGTCTCAAACAGCCAGCTCTGATAGTCGATACCGCGGATCAGATCGCGCACCGCGCTGATCGGCTCCCGTTCAGTCAGCTGCACAATCTCATTCAGCCAGTGGGTAAAACGCTGCAGATGCTCCAGACCGCGCCCGCTTAGCGTCTGAGCCAGCCCCATGTCAAAACTGGCATTAAACAGGCTCTTATTACGCAGCGTGGCCCACTCACCCAGCTTCTGCAGCGTGGCCGGGCCGATTTCGCGACGCGGCGTATTTACGATGCGCAGAAACGCGCTGTCGTCATCCTGATTAGTCAGCACGCGCAGATAGGCCAGCAGATCCTTGATCTCCGGGCGTGAAAAGAACGAAGTGCCGCCGGAAATACGGTAGGGAATGCGGTTCTGCATCAGCAGCTTTTCAAACACGCGCGACTGATGATTGCCGCGATAGAGAATGGCGTAATCTTTATACTGGGTGCGGTTGATAAAGTGATGTGCGATCAGCTCGCCGGTTACGCGCTCCGCTTCGTGGTCTTCATTATTCGCGCTCAGCACCTTCAGCGATTCGCCTGACCCCAGTTCAGAAAAGAGACGCTTTTCAAACACGTGCGGGTTATTGGCGATCAATATATTAGCCGCTTTGAGAATACGCTGCGTGGAGCGATAGTTCTGCTCCAGCTTCACGACCTCCAGCGCCGGAAAGTCCTCTTTCAGCAGCACCAGGTTTTGCGGACGCGCCCCGCGCCAGGAGTAGATAGACTGATCGTCATCGCCCACCACGGTAAATCGCGCGCGCGCGCCGACCAGCAGTTTTACCAGCTCATACTGGCTGGTGTTGGTATCCTGATACTCATCCACCAGCAGATAGCGAATACGCTGCTGCCAGCGTTCGCGTACCGCCTCATTACGCTGCAGCAGCAGCGTAGGCAGCAGGATGAGATCGTCAAAATCGAGCACGTTGCACGATTTGAGATGCCGATCATAGAGCTGATAGCAGTGCGCAAATATCTGGTCACGCTGGGATTTTGCTATTGCTGCCGCACCCTGCGGATCGATCAGATCGTTTTTCCAGTTAGAGATCGTGGCAATCAGCTGCTGCAGCTGTGTTTTATCCTCTTCCAGCCACTGGCTGGTCAGCTCTTTCAGCAGCGCCAGCTGATCCTGGTCGTCAAACAGCGAAAAGCTCGATTTCATCCCCAGCGCGGCATATTCACGCTTGATAATCTCCAGCCCCAGCGTATGAAAGGTTGAAATCATCAGGCCGCGCGCCTCTTTGCGTCCCAGCGTTTGCGCCACGCGCTCTTTCATTTCGCGCGACGCCTTATTGGTAAACGTCACCGCAGCAATGTGGCGCGCCTGATAGCCGCATTCGCGGATCAGGTGAGCGATTTTATTGGTAATGACGCGGGTTTTACCGGACCCCGCCCCCGCCAGCACCAGGCAGGGGCCGGTGACAAATTCGACAGCACGTTGTTGGCCGGGGTTTAAACGCATAAAAAACATCACTCGATTGAATCAGACAGGAAGAATTACATCGCGTCGCAGGGTGCGTACCTGAACGCAAAGGTCGCCATCAATGGCGCCCCTGCAACTGACGCGCACTACGCTATAATGCGCCGCACATTATACATAACAGGAGAGCACCATGGCGAAAACCGCAGCAGCTTTACATATCCTTGTGAAAGAGGAAGCACAGGCGAAAGCCCTGCTGGCGCAGCTGGAGAAAGGAGGCAACTTTCAGCAGCTGGCAAAAAAACATTCAACCTGCCCGTCCGGACGCAACGGCGGTGATTTGGGCGAGTTTCGTCAGGGACAGATGGTGCCGGCTTTTGATAAAGCGGTTTTTACCTGCCCGCTGCTGAAGCCTTACGGACCGGTAAAAACCGCGTTTGGTTACCACATCATTAAGGTGCTATGGCGCAGTTAATCACTTCTGGCTCTTCATCTGCTGCAGCACATTGCTGCACTGATTAGCGTCGGTGTCGCTGGGTGAAATCAGCGCCAGCAGCGCGGCAGCCGGTGCCACAACCGCCCCCAGCGCTACGGCCGCCGCACCGCGTGCAATAAGCGGCCCGGTTTTAACCCCGGCATCCGGATTTTTAAAGGTTCCGCGCACGTAGAGCGGAGAACGCAGCGTAATAATGCGAATGCCTTTGCTCTCCGGATTTACCGACAGATCGAGTCGCTCGCTGGCAAAGTTAACGTTGCCGGTGACGTTGATTACCGCATTTTCGGTATCAAACACGAACAGGCGCGGCGTTGCAACGCCCTGGCGCAGCGTAAGATCGGTGGCGGCACAGTTGATGCGCACTTCATCATCACCAAACAGTTTACCCACCACGTAGTTTCCGACGTTAAGCCCGGCAATTTCCATCAGGCTGCGGCTGATGAGGCCATTGTTCATCAGCAGGCGCAGCTGACCGTTGCTGCTGCCCAGCAGTGCGGCAACCGAATTGCCGGTACCGCTTAGCGTTGCGTCTCCGTTGAGCTGGCCCAGGCTGCGCTGCATGGCGGTTACATCAGGGAACAGCTGGCGCAGCTGCAGTTTGCGCGCGTGCAGATCGGCGCGGCCGCGCATCGGTGAACGGCTGCCCTCAAGCCGGATAGTGGTATTGATATTGCCGCCGGCCATGCCGAAGCGCAGCGGATCAAGCAGCAGATCGCCTTTTTCCAGCGTCAGATGCGTATAGAGGTCGCTGAGCGGCAGCTTGCTGCTGTGCTCAATGCGCTTGCCGCTAAACTTCACGTCGGCATCCATCGCATCCCAGCTTTTGGTTTCAAACTTATCGTAAGGCAGCACGCGATCGGCAGGCTGCGTGGCGGCTTCACCACGCTGCGCCTTCGCCCGCGCCGTTTTCTCACTCCCTTTACCGGAATCAACGCCAATCAGCGGGCCGAGATCGGCCATGCGCAGCTGACGGGAAGTGAGTTCGCCGCTCAGCTTCGGCCGGGGTTTGCCCTGACGATAGGTGAGCGATCCATGGATATCACTGTCACCGATATGGCCATTAAACTTTTCATAGCGGAACAGCGCGCCTTTGGCGTCATTAAAGCGGGCAGTCAGATGACCGTCAGTTTCATAAGGGGGGGTATCAGGCAGCAACACGCCGGTTAAGCCATAGAGATTGGCCAGCGTATCGCCGGAAAATCGCAGGCGCACATCCAGCCCGCCCAAGTTCAGCGGATCCTGCAGCGTGCCTTCCAGCCTTACCCGCGTGGTGCCGTTACGCAGATCGGCCTGCAGCGGAAATGGCGTGGTTTTGCTGCGCAGTGAGAGCATACCGCCAATTCTGCCGTCGCCGGAAAGCGGCTGCTGGTTATAGGTGCCTTTCGCCTGCCAGCCAAAAACAAAATCGCCAGCGCCTTTCTGCTTATCATCGCCGCCGGTAACCTGAGCATAAGGCACGGGTTTACCGAGTGAGTTGATATTCACCGTTACATCCGCTTTGTTGATCGCATCGCGGTAGCGCAGCTGCCCCTGATCAAACAGAATATTATCCATGCGGAATGACCAGGCTGAGGGAGCGGCGTCAGCCTCGCTGTTTTCGCTGCTGGCGAGCGTAAATGTCCAGTTATTCTTCTTGCTGGCGAGCTGTATCAGACGCGCGTCGGGCTGCTGCAGCTTGATCCAGGGCAGGTAGATCTCTTTGTGCAGCAGCGCCAGGGGGGCCAGCGTCGCATCAACGCGCTGCAGGTGTACCATCGTCACGTCAGGAATGTCGGGCGGATTGCCCAGCATGATATCTTCAGCGTGTACCTGCGGCCAGGGGATCCAGCTGCGCCAGCCCGGCTCAGCGCGGTTACGTGCCCAGTGTACGCCAAGGTCGCCGCGTATCGCGAAAGGACGGTTCAGCTCTGCTGACACTTTCTGATTAATGGTTGGTTTCAGGCGGTTCCAGTCAAAGGTGGCAATTACCACAACCAGTACCACGATCAGTAACAGCAGAATGCCCGCCACCCAGCTGGCAGCTTTTCCCGTGCGAGTCATGCTTTTTCCTCCTTGTTCTCACGTCTCATTAAAGATAGTCGAGACGCGGCGCAACAACATCAGAGAAGCATCAACGGCAGCGATCTCAGCTCACTAAAAGGAAGCGGACGGGAAAAAAAGTATCCCTGAGCTGCAATAGCGGGTGAGGATTGTACCTGGCGCCACTCCTCTTCGGTTTCCACGCCCTCAACTATTACGCCATTGCAGTAGCGATTAATAAGCGTCAGCAGCGTTGAGAAAAGGACTCGCCCCTCTTCTGACGCGCGCAGCAGCATAAAGAGTTCACGCGATAATTTGATGTAGTCATAGCGCAGTTCGGTCAGCGCGGAAAAATTTGCCATGCCGGAGCCAAAATCATCCAGCCATAGCGGCCCCAGCTCCGGCATCTGCGCCACCATCTCCTCCTGCGGCAGCGCATGATGCTCAGTGAGTTCAAAGCGCACCCACGGCAGCTGGCCAATCAGCCGTCGCAGGGCCGGATGCTGCTGTATCGCCAGCAGCGTCGGCCCGTCAATATTGACCGATGCCACCAGCTGATGGCGGATAAAAAAGCGGGACCACGTCAACAGCAGAGTAAGTTGTTCATGCACCACATCCAGCCGCTGCTCTGTCGATAGCGCAGCAAAGTAGCTTTCCGGTGAAAGACGCTTTTCCGGCATAGCCGCGTGCGTAACGGCGGTCAGCAGCTCAATCGCCAGCAGGCGGCCAGATATCTGATAAATAGGCTGAAAAGTATAAGTACGCTGGCACTGCTGCCGGAAAAATGCGATATCCGGTTGCGCATGTTTGAGAGAAACAGGCAGCCGGTGTCCGGAATTCTTCATCACCATGGTTTTTTCCTGGTCGGTGGTGAGTGCCTGCAGAAAGCAACCCGGCGGCAAGTATCGGCTGGTCCCTGGATAACTTTATCGCTTTGTGCAGCCATATAGGGCGTCGAGTCTAACAGCGCGCTTTTGCCTTAATCGCAGAAACAGAGGATGCTTTGTCTGCTAAATCGTCGCCGGAGGGCGATTTAAAGACTTAAGGCAAACTGACGCGCCAGAAAACCGGCCGCCGGAAGGGTTCGGAAAAAGGCGCAGCCGGAGGGATTTCTCCGCTGAAATTTCCCGTGACTGGTTTGACTTACTACTCTGTTTTATCCTGTTCATTGCGCTTAGTACGCCTCTTCCATCTTTCGCACTTTATCTGAAGTGTGCACTTATTATCTTCGCTAAACATAACTGTTTAAATTCAGTCTCTTGAAAGAGAATTCCCGCCTGCCAGGTATAGTCTGATTCTCGCTGGTTATCGTTTTTTCGGCTGGACGACAACGCAAAAGAAGACCATCTTTTAATCAATAACAGCAGGACGCTGTTCCTTCGGCCGCAGAAAAACAACGACTATACGCCCTGCTCAGGACAGATTTATGCACACAGAAATTATCAATATCTGGCCATCCGGTGATGCGCCAGGCGCCAGTGACTCCCGCGCTCAGCCGCAGATTGTTGACCTGGCTAAAGAGTATGAGCCTTACGATCGCGCAGCCACCGGCGTGCGCTGCCCGGAAATGGCTATCTGGTATCCGGAAACCTCCAACGGGATCACCTTGCTGGTGGCACCGGGCGGCGGTTATCAGCGGGTGCTAATCGATCGTGAAGGCAGCGCGCTGGCCACGTTTTTTACCTCCATGGGCTATACGCTGGCCGTAATGACATATCGCCTGCCCTATGACGGGCATCATGAAGGCGCGGATGCACCGCTGGCCGATGCCCAGCGGGCGGTCCGCGTGCTGCGCGAACGGGCGCAGCAGGGCAAAAACGGTAAGTACATTGTGATGATGGGCTTTTCCGCAGGCGGCCACGTTGCGGCCTCGCTGGGAACGCGGTTTAACGAGAAGCTCTATCCGGTCCAGGATCGTATCGATGCGCTCTCACCGCGCCCCGACGCTATGGTGCTGATCTACCCGATTATCAGTATGCGTGACGGCCTGGCACACGAAAGTTCACGCACGCGCCTGCTGGGCGCCTGGCCGGATCAGAAAAGTATCGATGCCTATTCGCTGGAGACGCGCGTGCACGCGCAAACACCGCCAGCCCTGCTGATCCATGCGGCTGACGATGAAGCGGTTTCCGTTAACCACAGCATGCTGTTCTTCAGCGCGCTGCGTGAACATAAAATTCCGGCCGAGATCCATTTTTATCAGAAAGGCGGGCACGGTTTCGGTATCCGCGGCGTAGCCGATCTGCCACTGGCAAGCTGGCCAATGCTGGTCACCGAATGGCTGCGGGCGAAAACCTGACGTTGTTACGTCCCGTGCGCATCGGCCAGGGCGCCATGAATGGCGCCCCTACGGGGGAATGTAGCGTGAGGTAATTCATCGTAGGGGGCGCATTTATGCGCCCCGGGCCGGCCATGTGCACGGTGGCCATTAATAACGTCATCACGTTTCGTGCGCGCATTGGCCCGGGCGCCATGAATGGCGTCATCACGTTCCGTGCGTGCATCGATCCGGGCGCCATAAATGGCGCCCCTACGGGGAATTTATCGTAAGGTAATTCATCACAGGGGGCGCATTTATGCGCCTCGGGCTGGCCATGTGCACGAGGTCCATCGATAACGTCATCATGTCCCGTGCGCGCATCGACCAGGGCGCCATAAATGGCGCCCCTACGGGGGAATTTATCGTAAGGTAATTCATCACAGGGGGCGCATTTATGCGCCCCGATCGGCGCTGTTTTCTGCTTTACTGCTTTCGTCCGGGGCCGGTGCTGCGGGTGCATCAGGCACTGCCATCACCTTATTCCAGCTCTCCTGCAACATCTTCACATTGGTCTCTGCTTCGCCCTGCGGCTGGATCAGTACCATAGTCAGCTCCTGCGTCAGCTGCTGGCGCAGTTCCTGGTTGAGCTGCTCACGTGTTAACTCACTCAGGAAAGACTGCCGCAGTTTCTGATACTGCTCGGGAGCAATATCCACTACCGCGTTCTGCTGCGAGCGCAGTCGCTGCCCCATCAGAATGTCAGTATCCGTACGGGCGTAAGTGGTAAACAGCTTATTCAGCTCCAGCAGCTTCTGCGCCATAAGCGCATCAAATTCATCCTGCGGCAGCCCTTTATCGCGAACCACGGCCAGCGCTTTAGCGATCTGATTCATGTTTTGCGGCAGTGACGCATTGGGGCTTTCCATATTAATGGAGCACTGCGCGCGCTGATAAAGCACGCGGCAGTCAAAGCCGACCTGCACATTTTGCGCTTTATTATCTGCAAGCGCGCGCTGCACGTGCCAGAACAGCGCTTCCCGCGCCAGATCGCTCTGCCAGTAGCGTTGCAGATACTGCGATTCGCGAATCGGCTGCCACGATGTATCCCACACCAGCGACAGTCGATCCTGCGCCAGAGAGCCATCAACCAGATTAACCGGCTGATGCGGCAGCGGTGACAGCGTGGGCAGCGGTGCCGGCGTATCGCGTTTTCCTTTCAGCGTTGCGAAGGTCTTGCCAATCTGCTCCGTGATAGTGCGGCTGTCGACATTACCGACCACATAGAGCGTCATATTATCTGGCGTATACCACTGCTGATAAAAACTGTTCAGCTGCGCGGGATCGACCGGGGCGCGCGGTGGCTCACCAGGGTCGTGCGCCAGCATGGTTGAGCCTTTCAGGCGGTAGCGCCACCAGACATCCTGCGTGTCAGAGGGCCAGGTGGCGATGGGATCGGTCGCGCTTAATGCCGTCGCGACCACCTGCTCATTAATGCTCATTTTACCCGCGGTCGCGGCCAGCCAGTTCAACGCTTCTTTAAGCAGTTCTGGCCGGTTGTTGGGCAGACTGAGGTTGTACTGGGTATAGTCGTATGACGAGATCGCTGGCGGCAGCGGGCGCTGCGGATCCATCGCCTGCTGCCACAGTGACCGCTGCTGATTGGTATCCAGCGCGGTGTTATGCACCATCGCCAGGCGCGGTAACAGGTGACTGAAACCGGTCTGCTGAGCGCTCTCCGCCAGTGAGCCGGTATTAACCACCAGGCGAAGCTCAATGCGATCGCTGGGACGTTGTGGTGTGGTCAGCAGCTGCCAACTGAACCCGTTGTCCAGTTTGCCCTCCTGCCAGGCGGGATCGGGCTGAAGTGTTTCGGCGTGCGCGCCGAAACCGGTTGCTGCAAGCAGCAAGCCGCCAACCAAAAGCCGAATTCTGGTGCCCTGCATGTGAACCCCTAATCAAACAGATAAACGCTTGTTAGCACGGACTGACTGGCCACCGGGAAAGCGGCCCGCGCGGCGTATTGCCGCCGCGTTTATTTAATGACAGTTCCTTTGACCACAGGATGGCCAGGAAGTCGCGCAACAAGGAAAAAAATCGGGAAAAAAATCAACGGGGTTTATTATGCAAATGCCCGCTGTCAGGGCAAGTGACAGCGGGCATTTAATCGGAAATTAACGCAAATTGTGGATTATGCGCCGGTGTGAGAGACGTGACTGACCTTTTTGGCTGAAGAAAGCGTCTCTTTCATCTGGTTTTCATCCAGCTGACCCACCCACTTAGCCACCACCACTGTGGCAACGCCATTACCGACCAGATTAGTCAGCGCACGCGCTTCGGACATAAAGCGGTCGATGCCCAGAATCAGCGCCAGGCCTGCGACCGGCAGATGCCCTACCGCAGAGAGCGTCGCGGCCAGAACAATAAAGCCGCTTCCGGTAACGCCCGCCGCTCCTTTCGAGGAGAGCAGCAGCACCACCAGCAGGGTGATCTGATGGAAAATATCCATATGGGCATTGGTCGCCTGCGCGATAAACACGGCGGCCATGGTCAGATAGATTGAGGTGCCATCCAGATTAAACGAGTAGCCCGTTGGAATAACCAGCCCCACCACCGATTTTTTGCAGCCAAGGCGCTCCATCTTATCCAGCATGCGCGGCAGCGCTGATTCAGACGATGACGTACCCAGCACAATCAGCAGCTCTTCTTTGATATACCCAATAAATTTGAAGATGTTAAAGCCAGCCCAGCGCGCAATTGCACCCAGCACGATCACGACAAACAGGATACAGGTGATATAGAAACAGATGATCAGCTGGCCAAGCTGCACCAGCGAGCCAACACCATATTTACCGATGGTGAAGGCCATGGCGCCAAACGCACCGATAGGTGCCAGACGCATAATCATATTGATTACGCCAAAGATCACTTTGGAGAAGCTTTCGATAACGTTAAACATCACGGTACCGGCGCTGCCGAGGCGATGCAGTGCGAAACCAAACAGAATAGCGAACAGCAGCACCTGCAGAATGTTGCCACTGGCAAAGGCACCAATAACGCTGCCCGGAATGATATCAAGCAGGAACGCGATCACACCCTGCTGTTCTGCCTGCTGTGCATAAACGGCTACCGCTTTCGCATCCAGGGTGGCGGGATCCACGTTCATTCCTGCGCCAGGCTGAACCACGTTCACCACTACCAGTCCGATGATCAGCGCGATAGTACTGACGATTTCAAAATAGAGCAGCGCTACTGCGCCGGTGCGTCCAACGGCTTTCATGCTCTCCATGCCGGCGATACCGGTCACCACCGTACAGAAGATTACGGGGGCGATGATCATCTTGATCAGCTTTACAAAACCATCACCAAGCGGCTTCATCTGCGCGCCTAATTCGGGATAGTAATGGCCTAACAGAACGCCGATGCCGATGGCAACCAGCACCTGAAAGTAGAGGCTTTTAAACAGTTTCATAACAGGTGTCCAGGTAGAGACGGCATTCACCGCCTGTGTCAGGGAGAAACGCATGCGGCAAGCCGCCTGAGAGCGTAAAACCTTACCGATAAACTGAAAATAACACCCTGTTAACAGGATGAGTATCCCCTGACATTCCTTACAAAAGTTACAAAACTCTAACTATGAACTGAAACGCTTCAGCTGGCGCTGTGGCGCGGTTTCTGCAGAACAATCAATTGATAAGGTCATTATCACGTGCGTGAACAGCGCTGCAGCCAGCCCTGTTCAAAGGTGGTAAGCGGCAGGGCTTCGGCATACAGATAGCCCTGACCAATAGTAATGCCACGCGCCAGCAGCCAGTCGCGCTGCTCCGCCGTTTCCACCCCTTCAGCCACAACGTCAGCATCCACAATCTTTGCCACGGCGGCCACAATGCGCACCATAGTGTCATCGTCCGGCAGCGCGGCGACAAAGCTGCGGTCCATCTTCAGCTTATTAACCGGTAACGCTTTAAACTGATGCAGATAATTGAGATTGCAGTAGCCCATACCAAAATCGTCCAGCGCAACGGCAACTCCGGTCTGCTGCAGCGCGAGCAGCAGCGCCATCGCCTGTTCGGCATCACCTATTCCGGCGGTTTCGGTGACTTCCAGCACTAAAGAACCCGGCCGGATGCGATGCCGTTCCAGCAGGCTCTGCAGATGCGTCACCATGCCGCTGTCGCGCAGCTGGACGGCCGAAATATTTACGCTCAGCGGCAGCGTAATCCCCCGTCGCTGCCAGCCGGCCAGAATGCGGCACGCCTCTTCAAATACCCAGCGACCGATGGCGGAAATCACGCCGATCTCTTCCGCGCTGGCGATGAACTCTTCCGGCAGCCCGAAGCTGCCATCCGCCATCCGCATACGCAGCAGCGCTTCAGCCCCCGTCAGCTCACCGGTTGCCATGTTAAGCTGGGGCTGCAGATAAAGCGCAAACTCACCCTCCTGCAGCCCCTGCAGAATGTCATGCTCCTGCGTCAGCCGCTTCTGCGCCCGTTCGGTCAGGACCGGATCAAAAAACAGGATCTGATTTTTCCCCTGATGCCGCGCTGACATCATGGCTGATGTCGCCCGATCCAGCTGCTCGCGGGCAGAGCAGAGGCTCTCGTCAGAGAGCGACAGCCCGATACTGGCATTGGGTCGCAGCTGCAGCTGATACAGATTGACCGGCTGATTGATACGCAGCATCAGGTTGCGCGCCAGACGCATCGCGCGGAAGGGGTTGTGCGCCCGCTTCAGCAGCAGCGCAAAATCGCTGGGTCCCGTCTGCGCCAGCAGCGTGTGGTCATCAATCGTACTGCGGATTTTCTCTACCAGCGTCAGCATCAGCGCATCACGCTGCTCATCGCTCAGCACGCCGTTGGCTTCCTGCAGCGTTTCGATACGAATAACCATGACGCTCCAGGGCTGCTGCCGGTGACGCTGCTGCAGATGCTGGTCGAGCAGCGCCAGGAACAGCGTGCGGTTAGGCAGATCCGTCACGGCAAAATGGGTGGTCAGCCGGCTCATCTCATCGTGAACGGACTCCAGCACCTGCTGATTGCGGTTATAGCTGCGGATCAGCATGCCTATCTCATCATCGCGGTGATTGCCGGGCAGCGTCAGCTTGTGTGTCAGGATGGCTGGCGGCGGCAGCTCCTGCAGCTCGCGTGAAATATCGCGCAGCGGGTGCACAACCAGACGGTTAATACACCAGCTAATGGCGACCGAGAGGATCAGCGCCATCAGCAGCCAGGTGGTGATCATGGTTGAGAGCGTACTGAGCAGAAACTGGTAAACGCGCGAGGAGTCCGCCTGAAGCACCAGATAGGCGATGGGTTTTGGCATGCCGCCCCGCTCTATCGCATACAGCGGCAGCGTGATCTGCACCGGCAGTTCAAACAGCCGGGCGACCAGACGCGGAACCGGCTTTTCCGGTGCAAAATCGGCGTGCAGCGCCTGAAACGCATTGGGCAGCACCACATCGGCCCGCGACAGGATACCGGCGGGTTTTAGTGTATTAAGGATATGCTCCGCCTGAGGGATGTCCGCTTTCAGCACCGCCTCTGAGAGCGGCTGGCGTACCGTGTGCGCCACATTCTCCATCTGCTGGGCGTAATCAACCCTGCGCTGCTGCACAAAGTGAAAGAGCTGGATAACGATAAAAATCGTGATCGTTACCAGCACAACCGCAGACACGGCTGCCATTTGCTTGATGGTTAACGAGCGACTGACGCGCAAAAAAATTTCTCCCGGCCGCAATGCCGCCATAATCCGGAGTGATAGTAGCCTGAATGCGCAGCAAGTATATCCCAGGTCTCAGACGTTGTACGCCGCGATAAGGGTGAAAATCATCGGTCGGAAGGGAGAGAGACGCGTTTTCAGCGTTTTGCCCGTTGCCGGGAGCGGGAGAACGCGAGCGCGCACCGCGCGCTCGCAGAAGAGCATTAACCTTTTTCCTGCCAGGCAAGCCACACTAATAGCTGCAGGCTGGCAGAGAAGTAGTTCTGTTCCGGCTGAATGCGGTCGCTGAGATGACCGGTCTGGTTCAGCGTCAAATCGCGTACCGCTGTCAGGCCACCTTCCATATTGTAAGGTGCCGGGCTGTTAGCCAGTACGTCGAACCAGGCCGGCGTGGTCTGACGCGGATAGCCCTGCCAGACGCGCTGAAAAGGCACCAGCCGCAGGCTCTGCGGATCGTACCACCAGATATTCAGCGGCACGCGAATCGCATCATAACTGAACCGGTTAGAGTACCCCACCGCCGGCGCGACAGAGCCATCCGCATTCAGTGCAACCCAGTCCAGCGGCAGCGCGGTTTTACCAAACTGCATCTCACCCAGCAGCGTCACGCCATCGTCAATGAGCGTGTTCCAGACGCGCAGATGGCTCTGCTGTGCAAACGCCTGCCAGGCAGCAAACAGGAAATAGGAGGGGTTCAGCACGACGTAGCTCGACTTATTAAAGCCGTTTGCGCCAGGCAGCATAACTTTGTGTCCGGCGTAATCGATCACGTTCAGCTTAATAATTGCCCGCTGAATGCGATCGGAATCCTGCTGATAATCCCCTCCCCACTTCTGGGCCGCACGCTGCAGCGCCCAGGCAATGAGCACATTACCGTCGCTGGCGTCGTTTTTGTCTGCCACCGGATCGGCCGCGTCAGGCACATAACGCCAGTAGAACAGATCATTTTGCGGATTATGCAGGTGGGTACGCGTCCACTGCCACAGAAGATCAAAGGTAGCGCGATCGTTATTCGCTACCGCCAGCAGCATACCGTAGCCCTGACCCTCTGTATGGCTGACGCCTTTGTTGCCGGTATCGATAATCCGGCCGTCGCTGTTCAGAAAGCGGCTTTTATAACTGCTCCAGCCGTCTGCCATCGCCTGCGCGCTAAAAAATATCATCATTAAACAGAGCATCCACCGACGCCCGTGCCGCATTACATTCATTACCGCTTCCTATTGATATCGATACAGCAGCGTTGAGCCATTGTTGTTTTCCAGCGTCAGCGGTACTGCGGCGCTGCCGCCCTGATCGCGCAGCCATTGCGCATACAGGCCGCCCAGCACGGCGCCCATTGCCAGCCGCCAGCGTTCAGCCGGCAGCGTGTCGTGACCGGCTGGCAGCGCATGATGCTCAATCTGAATCGCATTTTCTGCCGGGTGCAGCTGCACAAAGCCCCAGTTGAAGCGGGCCAGCTGCAGATTCATCTCCCGCTCCAGATCCTGCACGGTACGTGAAGCCGGCAGCGGATAGCGCATCGCCAGCGTCTCCCCGGCGCTGGCCAGAAAAGCCGTGGCCTCATCGCCGCCGTTCTCCAGCACGCTCTCTGTCATTACGCAGACCAGGTCAAACCAGCCAGGCTGAGGCGACCAGGTCACGCGTGCGGTGGGTTGCTCGCTCATCAGTTATCTCCAAACATATAGCGGAAGTAGAGGTTGGCAGTGCTTTCGTTATAGTCGCCAAAGGTGTCATACCCCAGCTGCCCGCCAATCGTGACATCTTTATTAATCTTATAATCCGCACCGGCGTGCAGGTTGTAACCTATGCCGTTTTTACTTTCACCGCTGTAGTAAGCACTTCTGACAAAGCCGCGATCGGCCAGACTCTGCAGCTGCGACTGCAGCGCAGCATCGTCCGGGAAATAGGCGCTCTTATCCTGGCTGTAAGACTGATACCCTACCGATCCCCCGACGTTGACTTTCAGATCGTCAAACTGACGGCTGAAATCCACCGGGAATGAAACGGACGCATAGTTCTGCGGGCTGAAATAACCGCCCTGGCCATAACTGAAATAGCTGAGATTTTTGGAGAAATCCATCCAGGAGAGATTCATCCCCACCTTCAGCTCGCGATCGTCGTAGTGGAAAGGCCGTACATAAACGCCAGCGGTTGCCTGAACGCTCTGGTTGCTCGCCACATTTTCGCCAATGTAGCTATAAGCGCCGCCGCCGGCATAGAGTCCGGCATCGCCGTTGTCATAGCTCAGCAGGGCATTCGCGCCATTTTTCGTTACGCGTCCCCAGCGTTTGCCGCTGGTTTTATCTTCTGCGCCCACATAGGAAAGCAGGCTGTCGGTCATGGCACGGCGTTCACCGGTCAGGATCAGCGTCAGGAAATCAGTCAGCTTCGGTGACCACTGGATCCCGCCCACCAGCGTGCTGAGATCCTGGCCCAGCGGCGTGCTGCCGAGATCGATTTTATAGCTGTCGCCCTTCAGCGCCATGTTTAGCTCAACGCCGGAAGCGGACTGCGAATCGGTGGCTGAAGCGGGAACGTCCGTGATTTTCGCATCCCCGGCTGCCACGACATTGCCCTGCACCAGCGCATTGCTGCCAAAGCGGCGCCATGCATCTCCGCCAGCGCTGCCCGCGGTCAGTGAAACCGGCGTAACGGTAAAATCAAACCGCGACTCGCTAAACGGCACCGTGGAAAAGGTCAGCGGCGCTTTCGCTTCGGTCAGCTTACTCAAGCCTGACTCGCCATCGCGTCCGCGCACCTGCATCTGTCCCTGTACCCAGGTCCCGGTTTTCTCCTGCAGCGCGTCCATCATCGTGTCAATCTGATGCAGCGTCTGGTTCTGCTGCAGCACAGGCGTATTGGCTGCCAGCGCAGTGTCTGCTGTGCGGCTTACTGTTGGTGCGTTCTGCCACGGCATGACCGCGCCATAGCTGGAAGAGGAACGGCCAACCGGCGAGGTGCTGCGGTTAATAAAGGGATTGTCTGCCAGCGCCAGTCCGCCAACCACAGGTACGCTGCCGCTTTGCGCGCCCTGCAGACCAATCATTTTACCGCGTGCGGTACGCAGATAACGCATCGCTTCGCCGTGCTCGCCGTTGGCTTCCGCTACGCGCGCCAGCAGCAGCAGCCGCTCCGGCGTCTCTTCATTGCGCAGTCCGCGCGTCAGCGTATTCGCCCTGCTGATATCATTCTCTGCCAGCGCCACGTTAATGGCCCCGGTGCGCGCATCCTGTTGCGGCGTATCCTGCGTGATCAGATAGTCATAGACCACGCCCGCCTCTTTGTTCATTTTGCCGGACTGATAGAGACGCGCCATGGCAAACATCAGATCGCGGTTTTGCGGATCCTGCTGCAGCGCACCCACCAGTTTGTCATAGGCCGCCGCATACTGTTTCTGCTCACGCAGGCGATCTACTTCATTGATCAGATAGCCGTTGCGCACATCAGCCAGCTGCGCTGGCGTACTGCGCGCCTGCAGTTCAGGCGAGCTGAGAAAACGCTGCGCTTCACCGCTCAACCCGGCCTGGTTGAGCACCGTGACCTGCGTGGCATAGTCCCCGGCGTTACCCTGCACGCCGCGCTGCATGTTGCTGCGTACCACCGCCACGGCGCTGGTGAGATCGCCCGCTTTCGCCAGTTTCTCCGCCAGATTGCCGGCGTCAACCGGATTAGCCGGCGGGGCAGCAGCCAGCGCGCGCAGCGTATTCGCCGCCGCCGCATCCGAGCCCTGTGCCAGATACTGATCGGCCGTTGCCATTTGCAGATTAAAGTTAACGCGCTGCGCCAGTTCACGCATTGCGCCGGTTTTACTGCGATCGGGAATACGTGCCAGCAGCTGGCTCGCCTGCTGCCACGCGCCGCTTTCGCTGGCGTTGAGCGCACCGGCATAGAGTTCGCTGCTGGTCGCGCCATTGCGCATCACCGGCTGCATCACATTGGCTGCCATCAGCGTATTGCCCTGCGCGCGGTAGAGCCGCGCCAGATCCAGACGCAGCCAGCCATCGGTGGGATAGCGCTGTACGCCGCTGGTCAGCGTGGCGATCGCGGCGGCGCTGTTGCCTGCGGCCTGCTCGCGTTTCGCCTGTGCCCGGATGGGATCGCTGTTATTACCGCGTGGCGCCACGCTCTGCCGCACGCTGTCGGGCAGTGAGGCGAGCAGGCTGTTAGCTTCAGCGCTGCGGTTCTGCTGGCGCAGCACATAGAACAGTCCCTCTTTGGCGCTGCGGTTATCCGCATCGCTTTGCAGGATCGCACGGTAGGTCTGCTCCGCCTGCTGCAACTGATTGGTGCGGCGCTGCACATCGGCACGGAACAGTTTTGCCGCCACGCCTTTTTCGCCTTCAGCCTGGGTCAGCGGCTCGCTCAGCGCCAGCGCCTGCGCACTGTCGCCGCTTTTCAGCGCCTGCTGAGCGGCGGCAAGCTGCGCGTAAAAGCGGGCATCCGCCGCCTGCTTCTGCCGCGCATCGCTCTGATCGCCACCCAGCTGTGCCGCCCGGTTCAGGTAGTCTGCGGCTTCAGCGTAGCGCCCGGCGCGCTGCGCAACATAGCCCATGCCCGCCAGCGCATCCGCATCCTGCGGGTTCGCCTGCAGCACTTTTTCAAAGCTGGACTGCGCACCGCTGACATCGCCGCTGTTCAGGGCCGTAAAGCCGGCACCCTTTTCCGCGCCGCCCACGTTTTTACGGTAGTAATCCACTACCGCGTTATCCTGAGGATGACGCTGCTGCCAGGTCTGATAGAGCGCAGCGTCCTGAGCCTGCGGTGCCAGCCAGAGCAGCGCCTGACGCAGCGAGCGGTCAGCCTCTTTATTGCCGTCAGCCATACCGGCCAGCAGCTCAATCCCCTGGCGACGGGTCGGCTCCTGATAGGTCATCGCCTTGCCCAGCGCCAGCTGCGCACCGGTATCCTGCGGATGCTCGGCGGCAAACTGCCGCAGCGCCTCAACCGCCTGCGGCAGCAGCGTGCGGTCGCCGGCCATGGTCAGATAATATTCAGCGGCGACGCTCGGCGGTGGCTCGTTGCCGCTGAAGGTGTTGCGCCACGTCTGCAGCGCTGCGGCGATGTTGCCGCTGCGCGCCTGCTGACGCGCCAGCGACAGCTGCGCCTGCGGAATACTCTGCAGCTGACGGGCGTTATCCAGCTCGGCCAGATGCGCATCGTTGGGCGAAACGGCACTCAGCCGCGCACGCCACTGCGCTGCCTCGGCGGTACTTCCGGTCTGCTGGGAGTAGAGCGCCAGCAGATAGAGCGCCTGGGTATTATTTGGCTCCGCCTGCAGGATTTTCTGCAGCGACGCCTTTGCCAGATCGTCATGCGCTTTCTGATGCCAGTAGGCAGCCTGGTCAAACAGCGCCTGCAGCGCAGGATTGTTGCTCTCTGCCGCCAGCAGCGGCTGAGAGAGCGTCAGCGCCCCGCCCAGCAGCAGGGCGTGGCGGATGCCGGCACTCAGTATATTTTTATGCATTCTTTTTATCCTTACTTCCTGCCGGACTGACTGTCTGCTTTGGGGTTAAGACGCCGCCATGCGTGACGCTTCAGCATGAGCCAGGCGCTGCTGCCGATCAGCACGGCCACCAGCAGCGCGGCCAGCGCCATTAGCACCGAGTGCTGGTTGGCGTACCACACCACCATCATGTACCACGGCATTTCACCGCTCGGAAACTGCGGACCAACCCGGAAGCTGCGGATCCCATTTTCATCGGTAATGATGGCGGTATCGCCGCGAATACCGGCGTTGATACGCGCTGAATTGAGATCGTCATGCAGGCGCAGCAGCTGCTGATCGCTGGTTGCCACCGTCATGACCACCAGCCGGTCGGCGCTCCACGGCGAGCGATAGCTGACAAATCCGCGCCACGCCTCATTTGAGGAAAAGTAGCGATCGGCATCCAGCTCCTGGCGATACCAGTCGCCGGTCAGCCAGCCGTGCAGTTTTTCCATCAGGCCAGGCTCGTTAACGCTCAGCGTATTGCCGCTGGTCTGCCACGGCGTGCCGTGCAGCATCTGCTGCGTAAAGGCGCTGTGCTGCATGGTACTGACCGCCAGCACATCACTCTGCTGCAGCCGGCTCAGATTGGTGCCGCCTTCAGGCAGGCCAAACAGTACCTGATTTTGTACCAGCGCCACCCCGGTTGCGTTACCCGCGCGCGCCGCCATATCGAGCAGCGTGGCGATCTCCGCATCACCCGGTTTTTCCGGCAGCAGCAGCGTGGTCTGCGAAAAATCCGCCAGGCGCGTGAACGGGAACGCGGCCCCGACAAAGTAAGAGAGATTCGGCAGCATGGTGAAGTGACGGGTGTGGCTCAGATCGATCCACGAATCCTCTTCGATGCGGCTTTTGATATTGTTGTTAAGCAGTACGCCGCACGGCGCATCCGCTTTGGGCTTGATATTAAAGTAGAGCGCCAGCTGGTTATCGCCGTAAATCAGATATGGCTCCAGCTTCAGGGTGTAGTGCTCCTGACGCGCGTCGCCGCCCAGGCGGTGCCAGGCGCTCTCCAGCAGGCCAACTTTGTTAACCGTCAGGTTACGCAGGAAAGTCCCGTTGAGGGCGACATTCAGGAACGAATTGTTTTCGTCGATCCAGCTTTCAGTGGGAAAACGGTAGTTCAGGTTTACCGGGATCGTATCGCCATCCCACAAAAACAGATCGGGTGCCGCGCGGAAGTTAACGCGCAGCGCATCGTGCCAGATACCGGTCGTGGTCAGGCTCTGATCTTTGCGCAGCAGTTCACTCAGGCGTACCGGGCGTGAGGTGTTGATCCAGCGCGGCGCATCATAAGGTTTACGCTGGGCCAGCGGCTGCGGCTGCACAGCAAGCTGGCTGGCATCGGTAGTCAGCGGTTTGGTTGTCAGACGATTCGCCGCCTGACGCAGCTGTGCGTCATCGCTGCCCACAATCAGCAGCAGTTTATAGACCGGATTATCCGGGTTATCGATCACCTGCAGCAGCGGGCCATTGCTGGCCGGCAGAGTCACGATGCCGATTTTGTCGCCCGGATGCCCGACCAGAATACCGTTGCGCTCTGGCAGTGCGCCGCGGCTCACCGGAAAGCGAATGCCGCGGTAGTCAGACTGAATACCCATCCACGACGCCACCAGCGCGGCAGCGCTCACCGCATCCGGCGTCACGCTGCTGGCAAAACCAAAGGTGACGCTGGCCGGCGTCATACGCTGCGCATCAATAAACGGGCGCGGGAAGTTACGCAGGCTGGTGCCGATATTCAGCTGCTGGCCCTCCAGGCTCAGCGTGGTTTGCGGCAGAATCGTTACCTGATACTGCTGCGCGCTCTCTTTCTCGCACAGCAGCTTATCCGCATCGTTAATTTTAAAGCTGAGATTGTTATCTGACACCACCATGGCAGCCGGGATATCCAGCTGGTAGTCGCTGACATCGCTGTCGCTGGATCCGAGCGGCAGCGTGCCGAGCGGCTGTCCGTTCAGCATCAGCTGCAGCGAGGTGTTGCGCGCTGCCAGCGCTGATGAGACGCGCAGCGACAGGTTGAGACGCGCGTTGGTGACCACCTCATCACCGGGCAGGGTAAAGGTAATGCCCGACTGCAGCTGTCCTCCGGTAAGGGTGATGCCCTGTTTCTGGCCCATCTGCGCCACAGAAATCGTACTGCTTACCGGCTGGTTGAGGACGGCGCTTCCGGTATCAGCCGCAGGCAACAGAATTGCCGGCGCCTCAGTCTCAGCTGGCGTGGCGGCACTGCTTTCCGGCGCGTCACTACCGCTTTCCGGTGCATAAGGGGCGGCCCCGGCGGCCTGCTGCAGCTGCTGATCGGCCGTGAGCCCTTCCGGCGGCGGCACGGCTGACAGCGCACTGCTGTCCTGCGTAACCGCAGGCTCTTCAGCCTGAACCGATGTCAGCAGCAGTGCGGTCGCCAGCGAACTGGCGAGCAGCGTTTGCGTTAATCTTTTCATACTGCGCTGTCCTCTTTGGCCACAGGCTGGTCATCACGCTTGCGCTTCTCGCGGCGATCTTTCCAGGTCAGCCAGAACAGCTCAAAAACGGTACGAATAATAGTGCCGATCGACACCAGCGGATTATCCTGCTTGTACTCCGGCTGGATCCACGCATCCGCTCGCGCCAGCACCACGCGAACCAGCTCGCGGCGACGCGCCAGCGGCATCGCGCCAAAGCGCAGACGGATTGTCTCTGCATCGCCGGAAATTTTA
Source organism: Pantoea sp. RIT413 (assembly GCF_003057675.2). Lineage (NCBI taxonomy): Bacteria > Pseudomonadati > Pseudomonadota > Gammaproteobacteria > Enterobacterales > Erwiniaceae > Pantoea > Pantoea sp. RIT413. The sequence goes on along the minus strand of NZ_QBJB02000007.1, from coordinate 109,635 downwards.
CTGACCGGGATAGTGATAGTGCCGGACTTCAGCAGCAGATCGATCTCTTCAATCTCATCCATTTCATGCCGGTTGTCAGGCGCATCCAGCTGCGCGCCGCCCATCGAGAGATCGCTGGTGCGGGTACGCGACGAAATCCCGCTGGCGTAGTGGATCACAGCCGGGATCTGCACCTCAATACGAATGGTTTTACGCACCTGCTTGGTTTCGCGCGCCACGGCGATGGCCGCCATCAGAATAATCAGACTGAAAATAGCCCAGCCAACGTTGAGCGCGATAACCCAGGGATCGACCCCGAAATAGTCATGCGCCGTCGCGCGGACCACGCCGGCGACAATACCGATGGAGAGCAGCGTCGCGACAATGACGTGCGGCCGTACGATATGGAAATCAAAGAAGCCCTGATCGAGCAGACCGCCTTTATCCGTTACGTTGAACTTGCCATGTTTCGGCGACAGCAGCGTCAGCAGGGTCGGGATGACCAGATGGAAGCACATCACCGTTTCGTAAATCTCTCCCCAGAAGGTATAGCGGAAGCGGCCATTCATACGGGAGTTAACGTAGAGCGACATCACCAGATGCGGCAGCACATAGGCGAAGATCAGCGACGCCGAAGAGTGGATGATATTCAGGTTAAACAGCAGATAAGCCAGCGGCGCGGTAAGAAACGCCACGCGCGGCAGGCCAAACTGAAAGTGCAGCATGGCGTTGAGGTAGCAGAGGCGCTGCTGCCACTTCAGACCACGGCCAAACAGCGGATTATCCACGCGGAAAATCTGCGTCATGCCGCGCGCCCAGCGGGTACGCTGAATAACGTGCAGGCCGAGGCGCTCGGTTGCCAGACCGGCCGCCAGCGGGATCGCCAGAAACGCTGAGCCCCAGCCGCGGCGCTGCATTTTCAGCGCGGTGTGCGCGTCTTCCGTCACGGTCTCAACGGCAAAGCCGCCAATCTCTTCCAGCGCGCTGCGCCGGATAACGGCACAGGAGCCACAGAAAAAGGTCGCATTCCAGTTGTCATTGCCCTGCTGTACCGGACCATAAAACAGCGATCCCTCGTTAGGAATAGAGCGGGCGGCACGCAGGTTGCGCTCGAACGGATCGGGAGAGTAGAAATAGTGCGGCGTCTGCAGCAGGGCCAGCTTCGGATCTTTCAGGAAGGGGCCGACCGTTGCCTGCAGGAACGCGCGCGTGGCGACGTGATCGCAGTCGAATACGCAGATCAGCTCGCCTTTGGTAATGGTCATCGCGTGATTAAGATTGCCCGCTTTGGCGTGCCGGTTGTCATCACGCGTGATATAGCCCACGCCCACGTCAGCGGCGAATACCGCAAACTCGCTGCGCTTGCCGTCATCCAGCAGATAGACTTTGATTTTATCGCGCGGGTAATCGATACACTGCGCCGCCAGCACGGTATCGCGCACCACGTCCAGACTTTCGTTATAGGTCGGTACGTATACATCCACCGTGGGCCACAGACGGGTATCATCCGGCAGCGGTTCAATCGTACGCTTTAAAGGCCAGGTGGTCTGCAGGAACCCGAGAATTAAGATCAGCCAGACGTAAAGTTCAGCCAGATATAAGCCAATGCCGAGAATAGCTTCGATCTCGGAATTAAACTCCAGCGTTTCGGTAGTGCGCCACCAGATATATCGGGTCGACATCAGCGCGGAAAGAATAACCATTACCACGGTTATTTTACGGCTTTTGCTGAAGCCCAGTAAAAACATCATCCCGATGCTGATTAAACCAAAAATATATTGTTTCTGGCTGTCCATAGGCGTGATGATGATTACCGCCGCCACCGGCGCGAGCACCAGCAGCAGCAGGTAAAACCCGAGTTTACTCATGAGTCACCCTGAAAAAGCGTTATAAATTATCTGAGCCGGGCCTGAGCACGGCTATTAATACTGGCTGCGGATCGGCGCCTGAACTTCACCGTTGCCGACCTGAATACTGAGCAAATTAGCCACGCGCTTTGCCACCAGTTCAATATCGAACGCGGCCGCCGAAGCGGGGCTGAAGTCGTACACTGACTGCTGTGATGCATTCGCTTCCGCCACGCTTTCATCGCGGTGGACAACGCCGAGCAGGCTATCGCCCAGACGCTGCTGCATAAATGATGTGACTTCACGGCTGATATTGCGGCGATTGTCGCTTTGGTTCAGCACAAAATAGTGGCCATGTTTATTATTCAGCGGCTGACCAATCATGCGGTTATTTTCAATTTGCGGCAGCAAAGAGACGGATGCCGTATCCGCAAGCATGACTACTAAATGCATATCGGCAAGTTGCTGCATCGCTTTAAGCGCCGGCCCCGGACCGGGAGGAAAATCGGCCACAATTACCAGGCCGGGATAATTCAGCACGGTATCGAGACCGCGCCGCAAAAAATGGGTGTCGCTGGCAAGCTTGTGCTCAAAGCGTTCACGCTGCTCCTCTGTGACGTCGCCGTAGGGCAGCACAAAAATATTGCCGCCGGTGGTCAGAATCGACTGGCTCCAGTCAGCCTGCTCTTCAGAGCGCGCAACAAAGCCGCGGCCATCCTGCAGCGGGACGCCAAAATGCAGACGCAGCGCATTCTGCACATCAAAATCGATTGCCAGCACCTTGCTGCCGGCGCGCGCCAGACTCCATGCAAGGTTGGCCGCCATGGTGGTCTTCCCTACTCCCCCTTTTGGCGAGCACACACAAACTAACGGCATAACGCAATCTTCTCCAGTAGCGGTTTGAGGAGTGTTTCTTTAGACAATGCAGCGGGTTCAGCCGGACGCGAGCGAAACAGCGTGCTGAAGCGGGCAGAGGCGGGCGGAGCAACAGGCGCTGCTGCGGCCGGCACCGCGCTGGCAGGCGGCTGCGGGGCCGCGGGGCGGGTCACGACCGGCTCAGAAAGCGGAGGCGGAAACAGCGCACTGCTGCCCGGCGCGGCCTCGCGGACCGGCGCGGTGGCCGCCAGGCTGCTGAGCAGCGAGGCGCCCTCCTCTGCCGGAGCACGCGGAGCGGCAGGTATGGCTGGCGCGGCAAATGCCTCAGGGCCGGCCGGCTGTGGCTGCGGCAGATCGATACGCTGCCCCTGGCCCAGCTCCGGCGCATCATCTGTGCTCAGCTGGCGCAGAATGGCCCACTGATGATGATCGGCGCTCTGCGCCTGACCCGACATATCTTTGAAATCGATATCAAGCGTCTGCGTTTTTTCTTTGAAACGCTGCAGATCGTCATAATTCTTCATGATCAGTGCCTGTGAAAGCAGAGGGAATTTTTTGGCGAATATAGCACACACATTAAAAGACGGTGAGAAAATTCTGATTATTAAAACCGCATATCTGATAAAGCTGCTTTATCTGTGTTTATAAAAAACCGGACGCTTTGCCGGCGGGAGATACGCGGCGAGAAGAGACTAATACATTGCCATTAACCAAAACGAAAAACCCGCTGCAATGCAAATAACTCTATGTAAAAAAAGGATATTTATGAATTCAGCGTTGCATAACCCCAGCGGTTAAGCCGGCAACGCCTGCGCGGTGATTTAAGAATTTGTCTTAGCACGCTGCGCGGGGAGCCCTGGCGCTGACAGTCAGATAACGTAATGTGATAGATTTCCGGTCTTATGCCCGGTTAACCTGATAAAGGTTAGCATTGCTGAACTGTTTTCGCTGAAAAAAAGAAAGGCTCCCGCGGGAGCCTTTTTTATCAGTGGCGTTAATCAGGGTGTTTCCAGCGGCTGGTTTTCATCCTGATCGACGGCAAAGCAGGCAACCTGCTGATCGCCATAGCGTTTGAGTTTTGGCTGCAGCTGCACGCAGGTGCCAAAACGGCGACGGCAGCGCGCGTTGAACGCGCAGCCTGGCGGCGGATTGAGCGGGCTGGGCAGCTCACCGGTCAGTTTGATACGCTCGCGCCGCTCATCCGGATTAAGACGCGGCGTGGCGGAAAGCAGGGCCTGCGTATAAGGATGGCGCGGATTGCTGAAGATCGCTTCTTTACTGCCTTTCTCCACGCAGCGCCCGAGGTACATCACCATAACTTCATCGGCGATGTGCTCCACCACTGAGAGGTCGTGCGAAATAAAGACGTAGGAGAGGCCGAGGTCCTGCTGCAGATCCATCATCAGGTTCAGCACCTGCGCGCGCACTGAAACATCGAGCGCCGAAACCGGCTCATCCGCGATCAGGACATCCGGATCCAGCATCAGCCCGCGCGCAATGGCAATACGCTGACGCTGACCGCCGGAGAACATGTGCGGATAGCGATCGTAATGTTCGGTCTTGAGACCCACTTTCGCCATCATCTCCAGCGTTTTTTCACGCCGCTCCGCTTTGCTCAGCGCGGTGTTAATAATCAGCGGCTCTTCGAGGATCTGGCTGATTTTTTTACGCGGGTTGAGCGAGCCGTAGGGGTTCTGAAAGATGATCTGAATTTTCTGCCGGCGTAGTTTTTGCGCCTGTGGATCGTGCTTCAGCAAATCCTGTCCGTGCCAGTAAAGCTCGCCGTCGGTCGGGGTTTCGATCATGGTCAGCAGACGGCCAAGCGTGGATTTTCCGCAGCCCGACTCACCGACTACCGCCAGCGTTTTACCCCGTTCGAGGTTGAAGGAGACGCCATCCAGCGCCTTCACCAGGCGCTCCTGACCAAACAGGCCTTTCTTCACCGGGTAGTGTTTTTTCAGGTCAATCGCCTGCAGCAGATAATCCTGCTTTGTGTTATCAGGACTCATAGGTCGGTCTCCCGGCATCATCCAGTGGGAAGTGGCATTTAGACTGGCGGCCCGGAATGTCGCGCAGCGCAGGTTCTTCGGTACGGCAGCGATCGGTCACATAGGGGCAGCGCGGATTCAGCAGGCAGCCAGAGGGCCGGTCATATTTGCCCGGCACCACGCCCGGCAGCGATGCCAGCCGCGCCTTGTCTGCCGCAAACTCCGGCAGCGCCCGCAGCAGCGCCTGCGTATAGGGATGACGCGGCGCCCTGAAGATATCCACGGCTTTGCCGCTCTCCACCACCTGACCGGCATACATCACAATAATGTGCTGCGCCGCTTCGGCAACCAGCGCCAGATCGTGGGTGATGAGGATCAGTGCCATGTTCTCCTGCTTCTGCAGCGCCAGCAGCAGTTCGATGATCTGCGCCTGAATGGTGACATCCAGCGCCGTGGTTGGCTCATCGGCAATCAGCAGCTTAGGCTTGCAGGCAATCGCCATGGCGATCATCACGCGCTGGCTCATGCCGCCCGACAGCTGGTGCGGATAGACATCAAGCCGCGAAGCCGGATCGGGAATACCCACCTGCTCCAGCAGATCGATAGCGCGCTGGCGGCGGGTGCGTTTACTGCCGCCCTGGTGCACCTTGAGCGCTTCCATAATCTGGAAACCCACGGTATAGCAGGGATTGAGGCTGGTCATCGGATCCTGAAAAATCATCGCCACTTCTGCGCCAACCAGCTGCCGGCGCTCTTTTTCAGAAATCTTCTGCAAATCGCGCTGGTTAAACTCCAGCTTCTCAGCCATGACGCGGCCAGGAAAATCGATCAGACCCATAATCGCCAGCGAACTGACTGATTTACCGGAGCCCGACTCACCGACAATCCCTACGACCTGGCCCTGCTCGACCTGATAACTGATGCGGTCAACCGCACGGAATGGTGTTTTTTCGTCGCCGAAATGCACCGATAACTTCTCTACATTTAATAACGCCATCTCGGTGCCTCTTTACTGCTTGAGTTTCGGGTCGAGTGCATCACGCAAACCATCGCCCATGAGGTTGAATGCCAGAACCGTCAGCAGGATGACCACTCCGGGGAAGGTCACTACCCACCAGGCACTTTGCGCATACTGCAGAACGTCAGAGAGCATGGTGCCCCACTCCGGCGTCGGCGGCTGCGCCCCCATTCCGAGAAAGCCCAGCGCCGCCATGTCGAGGATGGCGTTGGAGAAACCGAGCGATGCCTGCACAATCAGCGGAGCCAGACAGTTTGGCAGAATATTGATGAACATCTGACGCAGCGTTCCCGCACCTGCCACGCCGGAAGCGGTGACATAATCGCGGTTAACCTCAACCAGCACCGCCGCGCGCGTCAGGCGGATATAGTGCGGCAGCGCCACAAACGTCAGCGCCAGCGAAGCGTTGACGATGGAGGGGCCAAAGATGGCTACCAGCACCAGCGCCAGCAGCAGGCTGGGCAGCGCCAGCATGATATCGACCAGACGCATAATAGTGGCATCCACCACGCCACCGAGGTAGCCCGCCATCAGTCCAAAAATCACGCCAAAAATCAGTGACAGTACCACGACCAGGCAGCCTACCAGCAGCGACAGGCGCGCCCCAAACATCAGGCGTGACAAAATATCGCGGCCCACATCATCGGTGCCGAGGATATAACTCCAGCTGCCGCCCTCCTGCCATACCGGCGGATGCAGCAGCGCATCGCGGAACTGCTCTGCCGGACCGTGCGGTGCCAGAAAATCGGCAAAAATTGCAATCAGCAGCATCAGCGTGATGTAGACCAGGCCGATGACTGCGCCCTTATTACGTTTAAAATAGTGCCAGAATTCCTGAAACGGGGTCATCGGCTTTGGTGCGGCAGTTACGCGCGCGGGTTCAACAGCAGACATAGCTCCCCCTTATTTCTTATGTCGGATGCGCGGGTTAACCACGCCATACAGCAGATCAACCAGCAGGTTGACCAGAATGATCAGGATGGCAACCAGCAGCACGCCGCCCTGCACTACCGGATAGTCGCGGCGCTGCAGCGCTTCAATCAGCCAGCGGCCCAGACCCGGCCATGAGAAGATAGTCTCGGTCAGAATCGCACCGGCCAGCAGCGTACCGACCTGCAGACCGATAACGGTAACCACCGGCAGCATCGCATTACGCAGCGCATGCACGACAATAACCCGCATGCGCGTCAGCCCTTTGGCGCGGGCGGTGCGGATATAATCCTCGCCCAGCACCTCCAGCATGGAGGAGCGCGTCATACGCACAATCACCGCCAGCGGAATGGTGCCCAGCACAATCGCCGGCAGGATCATATGCATGACCGCATCTTTGAAGTCGCCCTCTTCCCCCCACAGGAGCGTATCGATCAGCATAAAGCCGGTCAGGGGATGGCTGTCGTCAAGGAAGATGGTATCGCTGACCCGGCCAGAGACCGGCGTCAGGTTGAGCTGCACCGATACCAGCATAATCAGCATGATCCCCCACCAGAAGATCGGCATGGAGTAGCCGGTCAGGGAGATCCCCACGGCGGTATGATCGAAAACCGATCCGCGCTTTACGGCGGCCAGTACGCCCACCGGAATACCCACGGCGATAGCAAACAGCATGGCACAGATGCCCAGCTCCAGCGTCGCCTGGAAGCGCGGGACAAACTCATCCCACACCGGAATGCGGCTCTTCAGAGAGATACCGAGATCGCCGTGCAGCACCCCGTTGATATAGGTGATGTACTGCTTCCACATCGGCTGGTCGAGGCCAAACTGCGCCATCAGCTGTGCGTGACGCTCCGGGGAGATACCGCGTTCGCCCGCCATGATCAGCACCGGGTCGCCGGGGATCAGATGAACAAACGCAAAGGTCAGTAGGGTAATACCGATAAACGTCGGGATGACAAGGCCCAGACGTCGGAGTATGAATTGCAGCATAAGCCGGATTCTCAGTCATTCTCCCGCAGCGGAAAGTCGTCGCGGGACTACATTGCTCATAACGCGCGGTCGGCAAAGCCGGACGCGATGCAGGCAGCGCTTCAGTAAAAGTATTTGCCGGAAAAAAGTACGGGACACGGATGGCGAAGAGCGCATCCGAGGGCCAGCAGGCTGGCCCTCACCGTGATAATCCGAAAGGGTTATTCCTGAATATCGACGTTTTCGAAGTGATGCTTACCTAACGGATCAACCACATAGCCGCTCACTTTCTTGCTGACAGGCTCATAGACGGTCGAGTGTGCAATGATCAGTGCCGGAGCCTGATCGTGCATAACAACCTGCGCCTGCTTGTAGAGCGCAATACGTTTGCTGTGATCGGCTTCCGCACGGGCCGGCTGGATCAGATCTTCAAACGGCTTGTAGCACCAGCGGGAGTAGTTGGAGCCATCTTTTGCCGCTGCACAGCTGAACAGGGTGGCAAAGAAGTTATCCGGATCGCCATTGTCGCCGGTCCAGCCCATCATGACCGTCTGGTGTTCACCTGCTTTGGCGCGCTTGAGATATTCGCCCCACTCATAGGTAACAATTTTGGCTTTTACGCCAATTTTCGCCCAGTCCGCCTGAACCATCTCCGCCATGCGGCGCGCGTTCGGGTTGTATGGACGCTGCACCGGCATTGCCCAGAGATCGATAGAGAAGCCATCCGCCATGCCTGCTTCTTTCAGCAGCGCTTTGGCTTTTTCCGGATCGTAGGCGTAATCTTTGATCTCGTCGTTATAGCCCCACATGGTTGGCGGGATCAGGTTTTTCGCTGCCTGCCCTGCTCCCTGATAGACCGCATCGATGATCGCCTGCTTGTTGACCGCCATGGTCAGTGCCTGACGCACTTTAGCGTTATCCAGCGGCTTTTTCTCTGTGTTAAATGAGAGATAACCCACGTTCAGGCCAGGCTGCTCCATCAGATTGATTTTGCTGTCTTTCTTCATGCTGGCGATGTCAGCCGGGTTTGGATAAGGCATCACCTGGCACTCGCCCTTCTGCAGCTTGGCGTAGCGCACTGACGCATCTGGCGTAATAGAGAAGACCAGACGATCGATTTTTGGTTTAGTGCCCCAGAAGTCCGGGTTCGCTTTGTAGAGAATGCGTGAATCTTTCTGATACTGCTGCAGTACAAACGGGCCGGTGCCGACCGGATTCAGGTCGAGTTTTTCCGGCGTGCCTGCTTTCAGCATGTTATCCGCATACTCTTTAGAAAGAATAGAGGCGAAGTCCATACCGAGGTCAGCGAGGAAAGGCGCTTCAGGACGGGTCAGGGTAAAACGCACGGTGTGATCGTCAACTTTTTCAATTTTGCCGATCAGCTTCGGCATATCCATGCCTTCAAAATATTCGTAGCTGCCGCCAGAGACGCCGTGGAATTTATTGTTTTTATCGAGCTGGCGCTCAAATGAAAACACCACGTCATCGGCGTTAAATTCACGCGTTGGTTTGAAATCTTTCGTGCTCTGCCACTTCACGCCCTGGCGCAGGTGGAAAGTGTAGGTTTTGCCATCTTCGCTGACATCCCACTTTTCAGCCAGGCCTGGCTGCAGTTCAGTGGTGCCGGTTTTAAACTCAACCAGACGGTTATAAATCGGGACCGAGCTGGCGTCATAGGTGGTGCCAGAGGTAAAGAGCTGCGGGTTGAAACCTTCCGGCGAGCCTTCTGAACAGTAGACAAGGGTCTTCGCCTGAACACCGGCAGCGACGGTCATCGCAATCAGGCTGAGACCGGCCTTCAGCATCCTGGATTTAGCCCGGGAGTTCATCATGTTTTGCTCCATTGTGATGTGATGTTGTGTGCATCGCCCGTCCTCTGATTTTTTTATGCGGTACGGGCAGGTCTGACAGCGACCAGAATGTGAGCGGTTATTGTTATTGCCCTGGCGGGATACACCAGCCAGATGCGTCCGTCTCTACATCTTACTGAGGCATCAATTTGTCAACAGTTGCAACGAACGTCAATACAACGTGGGGTTATTTACACAGAGTGTGAGTAAGTGCAAGCAACGATAAAAAAGAGCACTGGAGAGAGAAACCGATATATAAGGCGGTGAAAAAGCGTTCGATACCGCTGGATTATCTGGCGCTTGCGTCAAATAACAGTGATTATCACCGCTAAAAAACATTTTAAAATTGTCGATAAACGTCGAATATCTGAACGATTCCCCGTGCGTTATGACGTTCGGGTAGCGAAATATGCTGGCGTAATGGCATAAGAAATCAGCAAAAAGCAAAAGCCGGTCATAAGCAGAATGTGTCGCGAATTAAGAGAGGTGCTTTGATGCAGCAAGTGATGAAGAGCGGTGTTGAGGAATAATAAGGTTTATCCCGGTGATGATTAATGGAACGCGTAAATTGATGACTTTGCTTGATCGCTGCCGGGATGTGAGTCTGGTTCAGGGAAGGCCAGTAAATCCTCAGTCATCACCGAAGCCGGATAAAGGGTGAAATGCGGGGCCGTGGAGTAAAGCGTCACACGTCATGGATGGCGTGTGACGGGCGATCAGGGACAGACCTCGTCTTTACGGAGCGGTCGCGTATTTCACCCTGAGAGTGCAAATACGACAGACGAAAAAAACCTGCTTTTTGCAAAGCAGGTTTCTTAAATGATGGTCGGCGAGAGAGGATTCGAACCTCCGACCCACTGGTCCCAAACCAGTTGCGCTACCAAGCTGCGCTACTCGCCGATGGGGGCGAATATTACTGCTGCGCCTTTACAGCGTCAATCCCTTTTCCCTTTAAAGCTGCCTGATTGCCTGAAAAGCAGGCAACCCGCGCCGGGAAGGCGATCTCAGCGCGGGCATACCGGTCAGAGATTGCTCTGTGCTTTAGCGGCGGGAGCCTGACACCAGTTGTTTGCCGGATTGATACCGCCATTGGGTGAGGTGTAGCCCAGACAGCCCAGTATGGTATCAAACAGCTCAACGTGACGATGCGTTTTACCGACACGCTGCTGCGCCTGCAGTCGCTCAAAGTTGCTGCGGTTCACCGGATCGTCCAGATATTTATCGGACGCCCAGACCATCATCGGCACGCGGAACTGCTCAGGCGGCGCCATCTCACGTGGGGTGCCGTGCAGGTGCATATTTTCGCTGATCGACTCGCCGTGGTCCGCCGCATAGAACACCAGCGCTTTTTTATCACGCAGCTGATCCAGTACGCTGTCGAGCATCGAGTCCACATACAAAACAGAGTTGTCATAAGCGTTGATCAACTGCGCCTTGCTGCAGGTATCATCCACGCCCATGCACTCAGGCTGATAACGCGCGAAGCTGCGGGGATAGCGCTGCGAGTAAAGATAGTGTGAGCCTTTGGTATGCAGCACCACCAGATGTTTGCCTTTCGGGAAACGCTGCAGGGAAGCCTGCAGTTCCGGCACCAGCAGCATGTCGTCTACCGCTTTACCCTGATTACGCTTTTCAGAGCCGATCTGCTCGCGGAAAGAGAAGTTATTCACATCGGCATTGTCATAGAACCAGACCTCACTCTGCATGGCGAACAGCTCAGAGGTAAAACCCAGCTCTTTCATGACGGCAAATATGTTCTGCTCTTTCAGAGTACGGCCCGGATTATTCATGGTGCCGCCTTCGCGAACAAACATGCAGCGCAGCGAGAGCTTGGTTGCGGTGTCACAGGACTCACCGCGGAACGCCACCAGGTTTTTCTCTTTGGAGAGCTTTGGCGTGGTATCGCGATCGTAGCCCAGCATCCCCATATGATCCCAGCGCGTGGTTTCACCGATAACAAACACGACGTAAGTGTCATCAATGCCTGCCGGTGCCACGTAAGTAAAGTTTTTCGCCGGATCGAACAGCGCTTCGCTGTCCAGCTTTTCATCCACTTTAGTCCAGGTAAACAGGCCCAGAGCGGCAATCCAGTTAGAAGGCAGATAAGAGTGTGCCACTACCCCGCCATAGCTGGGCAGATCGATATTCGTGATCTCTTCCTGCGTTTTCTGCAGTTTGTCAAAATAGCGGATCGGCAGCCATACCAGCGCCACGCTCAGCAGCATAATGGCTACCGGTTTCATGCGCTGTCCCGGCGTTTTCAGCTGCTCAATCAGCGTCATACGCAGCCGGTTGCGCCAGATCAGCAGCAGCGGCAGCGCGCTGACCAGCACCATCCAGACAATAAAATGCAGGCCGATCACTTCTTTAGAGAGATCAATGTCGGTTGTCATAACCGAAGCCACAATGCCGTAGCCAATCACGACATTAAAGAAGGTCATGTAATATGCCGCGGCCACGGAAATCACCACCAGCAGACTCGCCAGCACGCGGTAAGCCCATTTTCCACCCAGCGAGAGCAGGCGCATCAGGAAAAAGGTAAGCAAAACAGCGGCCGTGACTTCAGCAACAGCAGAAAGCCAGTCGGACGGGGTTGATTTGGTTAAGAAGCCGTCAAAGCGGCGGTAAAAAATTGGCAGGTTTAGCAGGATGCCAAGATAAAGTGCGAGCAGCAGAGAGAGCTTCTGCTGAGTTAATCTTTTGATATAATTCATTTAAATTTTCTGTTCCCGACCCGGTGTCGATTTATCACCGTTCCTGTGACTCTGTTCAGACAGCAAGGTTCGCTTTGAGAATGGAAAAGCGTGACGTATCGAGCAGGATCGGGACGAATCTGAACCGAAAATAACTGCGATGCCGTGTTAAGCGCAGCAGTAGAACATTTAACCAATGGTAAGACCAGATTTTTTTGTGCGGGCTAAAAGCGGGCGAATAAAAAAGGCTCCCGCAGGAGCCCGGTTAACCACGTGCGTGCTTAATTAATGATATTCAGCGTCACGTCGATATTGCCGCGGGTGGCATTAGAGTAAGGGCACACGATGTGTGCAGCATCGACCAGCTTTTGGGCTTCTGCAGCATCCATCTCCGGCAGGTGGATATTCAGCGTAGCTTCAATACCAAAACCGGTCGGAATCGGGCCGATGCCAACTTCACCTTCAATCCACGCCTCTTTTGGCATCGCGATTTTGTCGCGACCGGCAACAAATTTCATGGCGCCGAGGAAACAGGCTGAATAGCCCGCCGCAAACAGCTGCTCCGGGTTAGTCGCCTCGCCACCGGCTCCGCCCATCTCTTTTGGCACGCCCAGCTTAACGTCCAGTACGTTGTCAGAAGAGGTTGCACGTCCGTCACGGCCACCGGTTGCTTTTGCTTTAGCTGTATAAACCACTTTCTCTAAAGACATACTTTATCTCCGTTCGCTATATAATAGCGCGCTACTTATCCGCGCTGATGTAAATGCTTTTTTATCCGCGCAGTCAGCCTGCGCGGTTCAGATTGGTGCGCAGCATATCAAGCTGCTCTTTCAGCGCTGCCATCGTCCCGGTGTCACAGGCCGTCGCACACTGCACCGCTTCCGGAATCGCAGCAGCGCGCGCCTGTAGCTCGCGCCCCTGATCGGTCAGCGTCACCACGACCTGCCGTTCATCCTGGCGTGAACGCTGCCGGCGCACCAGCCCGGCTGTTTCCAGCCGCTTAAGCAGCGGCGTCAGCGTCGCGGAGTCAAGAAACAGCTGTTCGCCAATCTCTGACACCGTGACATCATCCTGCACCCAGAGCACCAGCATCACCAGATATTGCGGATAGGTGATATTGAGTGCCGCCAGCTGCTGACGATAGACCTTATGCATGGCCAGATTCGCCGAGTAGAGCGCGAAACAGAGATGCTGATCAACCTGGAGTGGCGGCCGCTTCACTTTTTTGCCATCTTGATTACTGTTCATGCAAATTAATATAGATAGCGCGCTAGATAATTGCAAGCTACTTTTCACGGGAGAGTGAAGATGCAGAATTCACTGGAGGAGCAGGCGCGTCGTTTTGCTACTGAACTTCATGCAGCTACAGGCCAGCGACGTAAATACACCGATGAGCCCTATATCGTTCACCCGCAGGCAGTGGCTGAACTGGTGCGCAGCGTAACCGATGATGAAGAGATGCTGGCAGCTGCCTGGCTGCACGATACGGTAGAAGACACATCCAGCACGCTACAGGATATTGAACAGCAGTTTGGCCAGCGCGTAGCCGGCCTGGTCGCGATGCTGACTGACAGCGCCCAGCCGCAGGCCAGAAACCGCGCGGCGCGCAAACTGGCACACTTCCGGCATACGGCGGACGCCTCACCCGAAGCGCAGACGATCAAGCTGGCAGATATTATCGATAATACCCGCGCGATAGTGCAGTTTGACCCGGATTTTGCGCGCGTTTATCTGATTGAGAAGCAGGTGCAGATTCAGCTACTGCTGCAGGGCGATAAACAGCTCTGGCAGCAGGCGCATCAGAATATCAAACAGGGATTGCAGCAACTGTCGCAGCCCCCCTATAACGTTTCGGAAAGCTGGTTCGCCCGTCAGGCGGCTAAATTTGAAGCGCTGAAATAAAAAACCCGCCGTGCAGGCGGGTTCGGAGAACCGATAATTGGTTACTCAAGCAGCTGCCGTCCCAGATAGGGATTCGCCTGCAGCAGCTTCATCAATTTGCGTGCCGTAGCGGAGGGCCGCGTGCGCTGCGCTTCCCAGCTTTTTACTGATGAGACGCTCACCCCCATCACGCGGGCGAACTCATCCACCTGCATGCCGGTCATCTCACGTAAACGCTGTGGCTCGGGAACTGACACCGTGTTGAGTGCAATATCTGATACGGAAGGCTTAGCATCACGTGTCAAAACAATTTGCTCAAGACTGCTGAGTAATTCAACCATTGGATCTTTTAATTCCATAGAGAACTCCTTAAAACTCACTATGAAGCACGTGAAAGTAGAGAGGTAAGCATCAAATGATGCTGAAACCAGGCTTTATCAGGCTGCATCCCGCAGCGGTTTGGACGTTAGAGTTATAAAACCGTTACGGGACACAGCCTGCTGGGCACTGCGAACATGTCAGCGCAATGCAACAATTGCCGGGTTTCTTAGTATGGGTCAGAATCCAGGAATTGCTGTCTGTTTTTTGATTATTTTTTCATCTTGCTTATGGCTAAAACCTGCAGTAACGCTTAAGTGCCTGTCAGGTAAAAAGTTGCTGTCTGTCACACTCTGCCTCCTGTCCTGAATGAAGCAAAAATAGCGCCAGATCCGCATTTCGCATCCTGCGGACGTTTCGCACCGCCGCTGCGGCATTTTTGTTCGCATTGTGCTCAATAATAGAGCAGAGATGCACCAGTCTGATGCATATTAAAGGAAAGGTTATGAGTTATGCCGCCTCTGCTGCGTGCACTCCTTCGCCTGCTACGCTGGTCAGGGGCTGAAATGGGGCAGCGGTCTGCCACATCGTTGACTATTGCTGTGCCACACGGGCGCGCTGACCGGAGAGCATCACACTGCACGCCTTCGGTCATTGTGCACGCCAGGCCATTGCACTATTCTTTAGGACCATTCTCAGCGATTCACACATTGCCATTTTGTCACGACAGGAGTTGAAACATGGCGTCAGGAACTTCCCGCATCTGGATGCGCACCGGCATGCTGTTCGCCAGCGCGCTGATCGTATTGCAACTCACCGCCTGCGGTGACAAAGAGGGCGATCAGCGTAAGGCGTTTAACGATTTTCTGCAAAATACCGTGATGCGCAGCGGTGAACATCTGCCGGCACTGAGTGAAAACCAGAAGCAGACCTTCGGTAACTACGCCAGTGACTATGCCATTCTGTATGGCTTTTCTCAGCAGGTGAGTCAGGCCACGGAACAGGGTATGCGTCCGGTCGTGGATGAGCTGGCAGCGATTCGCGTTCCGCAGGATTATCTGACCCGCCGCGATACCCTGCGTCAGGTGAGCGGCAATCTCAGCGTTCTGACGCAGCAGATCCAGAGCGCGAAAATGCAGGCTGACAGCAGCAAGGCGACGCTTAAACAGCCCGACGACCTGAAAAAGTCGTATGACGCAGCCTATGCAAAAGTGGTTACACAGCCGGCAGGCACGCTGATCCCGCTGCTGCCTAAGCTGCAGGCGCTGAGCCAGAGCGCTGTACAGACCGGAGACTATCTGCAATCGCAGGGAACACGCGTCACTTTTAATGATGGTGGCGTACAGTTCCCGACGCAGGATCAGGCGACCCGGTACAATGCGCTGATGAGTGAGCTGTCTGCAAATGCGCAGGCGCTGACGCAGGCGCAAAATGCAGTACAGGGTTCCTGGCAATAACGCCGGTTACGGGCAGTATTACCACTGCCCGGTTCTCGCTGCGCTTCGCTTTATAACGGCCTGCCGCTTTACCTACCCGCCTGTGATCTGGCGTAATTATGACCATAAATTCTTTGTGACGCTAATCACACTTCCGCAATAAACCCGCACTACCAAAGAGTGAGGCTTATCACATAAAACCCGCTTTTTTGCTGAATTTTTCGGCGCCGCTGCTTTTTTATCCCGTCTTTGTGTGACAAGAGTCACATTAACCCCCCCTGTTCACCCCGCTTTTGCGTGATATGGATCACACTAATTCCGGACGCTACGCACGCTTCTGAACAAGTGCTAGAGTCCGCCTGCATACAGTAATGCCACGGCCCCCGCCGTAACGTCTCAACAAAAACAAATGCGCGCTCTTATTGCAGCGCGTCTCAATAAGGGGTGGGTTTATGTCCTCATCAGTCAAGGTCAGAGTGCAGAGCTTTGGTCGCTTTCTGAGTAATATGGTGATGCCTAACATCGGTGCGTTTATCGCATGGGGTATCATCACCGCGCTGTTTATTCCAACCGGATGGATCCCGAACGAAACGCTGGCGAAACTCGTCGGTCCGATGATCACCTATCTGCTGCCGCTGCTGATTGGCTTCACCGGCGGCCGTCTGGTCGGCGGCGATCGCGGTGGCGTAGTCGGCGCCATTACAACAATGGGCGTCATTGTCGGTGCCGATATGCCGATGTTCCTCGGCGCGATGCTTGCCGGACCGCTGGGCGGCTGGGCAATCCGCGCGTTTGACCGGGCCGTTGACGGCAAGATCAAAAGCGGTTTCGAGATGCTGGTGAATAACTTCTCCGCCGGCATCATCGGTATGCTGCTGGCGCTGCTGGCGTTCCTGGCTATTGGTCCGCTGGTGCAGGGGCTGTCGCACATTCTCGCCGCCGGGGTTAACCTGATGGTGCAGAACAACCTGCTGCCGCTGACCTCTATTTTCGTTGAGCCGGCGAAAATCCTGTTCCTTAACAACGCCATCAACCACGGCATTTTCTCGCCGCTGGGTATTCAGCAGGCAAGCGAAGCGGGTAAATCGATCTTCTTCCTGATCGAAGCTAACCCGGGCCCGGGCATGGGCGTGCTGGTCGCTTATATGATCTTTGGTCGCGGCAGCGCCAAACAGTCAGCGGGCGGTGCCGCTATTATCCACTTCCTCGGCGGCATCCATGAGATTTACTTCCCGTATGTGCTGATGGCGCCGCGCCTGCTGCTGGCGGTGATCCTGGGCGGTATGACCGGCGTATTTACGCTGACGCTGCTGAATGGCGGCCTGGTCTCTCCGGCGTCACCGGGTTCTATCCTGGCGGTGCTGGCGATGACGCCAAAAGGCGCCTATTTTGCTAACGTTGCCGCTATCGTGGCCGCTTTTGCCGTCTCTTTTGTTGTCTCTTCTATCCTGCTGA
This sequence comes from Pantoea sp. RIT413, assembly GCF_003057675.2. Classification (NCBI taxonomy): domain Bacteria; kingdom Pseudomonadati; phylum Pseudomonadota; class Gammaproteobacteria; order Enterobacterales; family Erwiniaceae; genus Pantoea; species Pantoea sp. RIT413. Next base: position 92,392 of record NZ_QBJB02000007.1, on the reverse strand, counting down.
AAACCAGCAAAGTGAAAGAAGACGAAGATATTGAAGCGGCGACCCAGCGTATGCGTGACATGAAAGCGCAGTCTAAAGGTCAGCCGGCTGCAGGCGCGCCGGTGGTAGCTGACGCTAACAGCGTAGACGTGAGCCACGTGCGTAAAATCATCGTTGCCTGTGACGCCGGTATGGGTTCCAGCGCCATGGGTGCCGGCGTGCTGCGCAAAAAAGTGCAGGATGCGGGCCTCACGAATGTGTCGGTGACGAACAGCGCTATTAATGCGCTGCCGGGTGACGTTGACCTGGTGATCACACACCGCGATCTTACGGAACGGGCGATGCGTCAGGCACCGCAGGCGCAGCATATCTCGCTGAATAATTTCCTTGATAGCGCGCTCTACACCAACCTGACCGAGCGACTGGTCACGGTAAACCGCAGCGTGGCGCATCGCGAAACGGTGCAGTCAACGCTGGCAGACAGCTTTGATAACGAGAATACGCACCTGTTTAAGCTCGGGACGGATAACGTATTCCTCGATCTGAGCGCCAGCAACAAAGAACAGGCGATCCGCTTTGCCGGTGAGCAGCTGGTAAAAGGTGGCTATGTCCAGCCAGAGTACGTTGAGGCGATGCTGGCCCGTGAAAAGCTGACGCCAACCTATCTGGGTGAGTCGATTGCGGTTCCGCACGGAACGGTAGAAGCGAAAGATCGCGTGCTGAAAACAGGCGTGGTGTTCTGTCAGTATCCGGCAGGCGTACAGTTTGGCGATGAGCCGGATGAGGTGGCGCGCCTGGTGATCGGGATTGCGGCCCGCAACAATGAGCACATTCAGGTGATCACCAGCCTGACCAACGCGCTGGATGATGATAGCGTGATTGAACGACTGGCGCAGACCCGCAGCGTGCAGGAAGTGCTGGATCTGCTCTCAGGCAGCAGCGTCAAAGCGTAATCAGTCAGCAGTTTTTTCCCCGGGGCGGGCAGGCCCGCCCTGTGTCCGGGGCGGAAATGCCCGCCCTTTCGCTATTTGAGATGGGTCAATTTTATGAAAGCGTTACATTTTGGAGCAGGCAATATTGGTCGCGGATTTATCGGCAAGCTGCTGGCCGATGCCGGCATCGAGCTGGTCTTTGCTGACGTCAATCAGGTTGTGCTGGATGCCCTTAACGCCCGTCACACCTATCCGGTTCATGTTGTTGGCGAACAGGCAAAAACGGAGACGGTCACCGGCGTCAGCGCCGTTAACAGCACCAGCGATGACATCATTGCGCTGATCGCTGAAGTCGATCTGGTCACGACTGCCGTCGGACCGCAGATCCTCGAACGTATTGCCGGCAGCGTGGCGCAGGGTCTGATCGCCCGTCACGATCGGGGTAATACGGCACCGCTTAACATCATCGCCTGCGAAAATATGGTGCGCGGCACCAGTCAGCTGAAGCAGCATGTGCTGAAGGCGCTGCCGGCGCAGCATCACGCCTGGGCAGAAGCGCACGTCGGCTTTGTCGATTCCGCCGTGGATCGTATTGTCCCGCCTTCTGAAGCGGGCAGCAGCGATCCGCTGGAAGTGACCGTTGAGACCTTCAGCGAATGGATTGTTGATAAAACGCAGTTTAAAGGGGCGCTGCCGGCGATCCCTGGCATGGAACTGACCGACAATCTGATGGCGTTTGTTGAACGCAAGCTCTTTACCCTTAATACCGGCCACGCTATTACCGCTTATCTGGGCAAACTGGCGGGTCATGTAACCATTCGCGATGCGATCCTGGATAGCCGCATTCGCGCCGTGGTTGAGGGGGCCATGCAGGAGAGCGGCGCCGTTCTGATCAGGCGCTACGATTTTGATGCAGAGAAACATGCGGCTTACATCAGCAAAATCCTTACCCGCTTTGAGAACCCTTACCTGAAAGATGACGTCGAGCGCGTAGGCCGCCAGCCGCTGCGCAAGCTGAGCGCAGGCGATCGCCTGATTAAACCGCTGCTCGGCACGCTGGAGTACCAGCTGCCGCACGATAATCTGGTGCAGGGGATCGCAGCCGCGATGCACTACCGCAGCGATGCCGATCCGCAGGCGCAGGAGCTGGCCACGCTGATCGCGGAACAGGGCGTTGCAGAGACGCTGGTAAAAATTTCCGGCCTGGAGCCGGAGAGTCAGGCAGTAGAGGCTGTGGTGAGCGCTTACAGCGCTATGGCATAATGCGCGCCCCCGGGTGAGCAAACCGGGCGCAACAGGGTTGCGCCCGCAGACGGTAGCTGAACGATGCAGGCAATGATGGAAGAGAAGCAGGCTTTTGAAAACCAGGTGCTTGAGCGCCTGAACGCCGGTCGTTCGGTGAGAAGCTTTCTGATTGCTGCGGTTGAACTGCTGGCAGAAGCGGTTAATCTGCTGGTGCTGCAGGTTTTTCGCAAAGATGATTATGCGGTAAGGTACGCCGTCGAACCACTGCTGCTGGGAGACGGGCCGCTGGGCGAGCTGTCGGTACGTCTTAAGCTTGTTTACGGACTGGGCGTGATTACGCGGCAGGAGTATGAGGATTGCGAACTGCTGCTGACGCTGCGCGAAGAGCTGAACCACGACGCCAGCGACTATCGCTTTACTGATGACGAGGTGCTGGGTCCGTTCAGTGAGCTGCACTGCGTGGTCGCCTGGCCGCCACAGCCCGACTTCACCCGCGATGATGAGGCGCTGCGCATTATGCAGCAGCAGCGTTATCTGCAGATGGTGCGATCCACCATGGTGCTCTCTTTGACCGAACTTATTTCCCGTATTTCGCACAAACAGGCATTCAAAAAGCCCGCTGTCTGACCTCAGGCAGCGGTACATCGAACAGTCGTACTGCCCGCCCGGCCTAAATTAATGTATCCTTTCCCTGTTTTCCTTAATGAGTTTTTCCAATGAAAGAACAAGTCAAAGCCGAGATCAAACGCCTCAGCGATCAGCTGGACGCACTGAACCGCAAAGAACCCCAGCTGCTGGAAGCGGGTGACGCTGAAAAGCTGGGTGCGCTGCTGAAAGAGAAAGAGACGCTGGTGCAGGAGATTGAACGTCTGCGCGGCGTACGTGATGAAAAGCTGAGCAAAGAGGCGCAGCAGCTGCAGCAGCTGCCGTTCAGCCGTGAAATCACGAAAAAAGAGCAGGCCAACATGGGTGCGCTGAAGAAAAGCGTGCGCGGCCTGGTTGTGGTGCATCCGATGACCGCGCTGGGACGAGAAATGGGTCTGAAAGTCATGACCGGCTACGCAAAACAGCCGTTCTGAGGCTGTTCAGGCTGCACGGTCTGCGCGGTGAGCGCAGCCGGCGGCCTGCTGAACCTGCTCTTTCAGGCTGTCGAGCAGCGTGTAGCGCCGGCGATATTCGGCGCGCTTTTTACTGGCTATCTCCTCCAGCGCTTTGCGCTCCATCTGCAGCGGCAGCGTAAAGCAGCCGTCGGCCCGCTCCTCGCCGCCCAGCGACAGCCAGAACTCACTGTAGCTGGCAAAAAACTTATCCCCTTTACTGTGTCGATAGCGCAGGCTGCGAAACACATGCGTGGTGTCGCCGACGGCGGCTATCGCTTCTGCTCCACACGCCTCCGCCAGCAGAAACAGTGCTTCCATCAGCACGCGCTTGGGAAACAGACCGTGCGCAGCTTTGGTCGCTTCGCGGATCGCCTCCGACGGAATATGCTTGCGCGGCCCCTGCAGTCCGCCAATAAACAGCGTACACCGCTGCGGCCCGCCAATCAGCGAGAATGAGAGGGAGGCCAGCAGCATACTTTGATAGTGCAACGTCAGCGTCAGCTCACCTTCGCGATCGTAATAGCCGGAGCTGCAGGCAATCGTAAACTGCTCTTCATTTTTGCCGCTGAGCTGTGCAACAGGCGTCCCGGCCGGATTCAGCATTAGCTGACGCAGGGCGGGATTATCAAGCTGTGCAACATGCTGGTAGTGCTGCACGATAGCGCGTGCGCGCTGCGCCACGCTAAACCGCGAACAGAGATAGGGACGATGCGGTTTAGCGGGCAGCAGACCCTGGCTGGCCATCAGCTGTGGCAAAAAGGGCAGCTGCGCCAGCTGCTGCAGATAGGTCAGCGTGGTAAACGGATAGAGCGCCGTTCGCAACGCAAACTTGGTACGAAAGCGGCCGCTGTGCCAGAGATTATCAGGTCGAAGTTTGCCGCTGATCAGCGGAAAAAACAGCGCTGAAGAAGAGAGATCGACCGATTCAGTGTGGGTAATTGTTGTCATAAGGAGCTTAACGTCTCGAAAAAACCTGCTGCAATGTTAAGCACAGCCGCTTCAACGATTCGTTAATGACCCCACCCCGCCGGCACTAAACGGTTTGCTGTTTAGCCGGGGTTTAGATTGCCGTGACGCAGATAAAAAAAACCGGCGACATCGCACCGGTTTTTTACGCAGAAATAAGCGCTGATTATTTTGCTGAAGCAAAACGCGCTGCTGCTTCGTCCCAGTTCACTACGTTCCAGAACGCTTTGATGTAGTCAGGGCGCTTGTTCTGATACTTCAGATAGTAAGCGTGCTCCCACACATCCAGACCAATGATTGGGAAGCCAGACGCACCGGCGATCGCGTCACCCATCAGCGGGTTATCCTGGTTAGCGGTTGAAACCACAGCCAGTTTGTCGCCTTTTTTCACCAGCCACGCCCAGCCAGAGCCAAAACGGGTAGCTGCTGCTTTTTCAAACTCTTCCTGGAATTTCTCAACGCTACCGAAATCTTTTTCGATCGCCGCTTTCAGGTCGCCCTGCAGCGTGGTGCCGGTTTTCAGGCCTTTCCAGAACAGGCTATGGTTAGCGTGGCCGCCAGCGTTGTTACGCAGCGGGCCTTTTTTGTCTGCTGGCAGCTGATCCAGTTTGGTAATCAGCTCATCAACCGGCAGATCGGCGAATTCGGTACCTTCCAGCGCTGCGTTAGCGTTGTTTACGTAGGTCTGGTGGTGTTTGGTGTGATGGATTTCCATCGTCTGCTTGTCGAAGTGCGGTTCCAGTGCGTCGTAGGCGTACGGCAGGGATGGCAGTGAATAACTCATGTTCTTCCTCTCCATTTAATGTTTTGCAGCATCACCTTACCAGTGTGCCGCGTAAGCAGTGGGATCATTATAGTTAAAATCATGATCCATAAAAGGGTTATCAATGCCGTAGAAATGATAAGGATTTGCGGTTCAGCGGCCTGAACCGGCTAGCGCAGCCGCTGCGGGTGGGTATAGATCGTTGCCCGCCCTGGCTTACTGAAGCCTATCAGCGTCAGATTACTGCGCTGCGCAACCTCTACCGCCAGCTGGGTGGCGGCCGAGACCGCAAACAGGATCTCCACGCCGCACATGGCGGACTTCTGCACCATCTCATAGCTGGCGCGGCTGGAAACCAGTACTGCGCCCTGCTGCCATCCCTGCTGACTGCGCAGCCCCAGCAGCTTATCCAGCGCAACGTGCCGCCCGACATCTTCACAGCCGCCCGGCAGCAATCCCTCGGGTGAGAGCCATGCCGCCGCGTGCGTACAGCCGGTAAGATTGCCCACCGGCTGATAGTCACGCAGCCGCGCCAGCCCGCTGTCCAGCTGAGCCAGGTCAAACGTCTGGGTAAAAGGCAGCGGCTTCAGCGGCTTACCAATCTGATCCAGCTGCTCAACGCCGCAGACGCCGCAGCCGGTTCGCCCCGCCATCGCCCGGCGCTGCGCTTTTAACGCCATAAACCGGCGGCTGGCGAGCTCAATCTGTACTTCAATGCCGTTGCAGCCCGGCACCACATCGATGCCATAGATCTCAGCCGGTTGTTCAATAATCCCTTCTGAAAGCGAGAAACCCAGCGCAAACGCCTCAAGGTTGTCAGGCGTCGCCATCATGACCACATGCGAGATGCCGTTATAGACCAGCGCTACCGGCACCTCCTGTGCCAGCCAGTCAGTTTCGGCCGTTTCCGGTGTCCGGCGCTGCCACACTTCAGCCTGGCTTACGCCAGCGATCGTTTTCACAGGTTGCTCACCTGCCTGCTGTTTTGCTGTCACGTTATCTGTCTCTTATTGCACTCATCAAAAGCGGCGGGCCTCACGGCCTGTACGCTATACCGGCTGCCGGTTCAGATGCTGAGCATGAACGTCGGCCAAAAATTTTTCTTCAACTTATGTGCTGGCACTCTGGCTGCGCGGCCCGCGGCGGTCACAGAATCGTCCCTCCCTCCGGCTGCCGTCACCGGCAGTTAATCGTCCGTCAGCCAGCCGCCTGAGCGTCAGGCTGCTATCATCAGCGTAGTCGTGCTGCTTTCATTGTTGGCAGCGTTATCGCCAGAAAATAGAGGTGTTCCCTGATGAGTATTCGCATTATTCCGCAGAATCAGCCGGAAACACGCGAACCGCAGACCGCGGAACAGATCCCGCCGCTGCTGTTTCCCCGGCTGAAAAATCTCTATAGCCGTCGCGCTGCACGCCTGCGCCATCTGGCGGCAAAAAATCCGCTGGGTGACTATCTGCGCTTTGCTGCAGTGATCGCTCAGGCGCAGGAGATTGTGCTGTATGACCATCCGCTGCGGCTCGATCTGCGTCCGCGCCTTGCAGAAAGCGCGCAGCGCAATGAGCCGCCGCTTGATATTCGCCACTATCCGCGCGATCGTCACTGGCAGCAGCTGCTGCATTCACTGATTGCAGAACTCAAACCGGAGATGAGTGGCCAGGCGCTGGCGGTGCTGGAGAACCTGGAAAAATCGTCCGCCAGCGAGCTGGAGACGCTTGCCGGCGCGCTGCTGGCCGGGGAATTTAGCCGGGTCAGCAGCGATAAGTCGCCTTTTGTCTGGGCTGCACTGTCGCTGTACTGGGCGCAGATGGCCGCTATGATACCCGGCAAGGTGCGGACGGAACAGGGCGATCACCGGCAGTTCTGCCCGGTCTGCGGCAGCGTTCCGGTTACCGGCCTGGTGCATATGGATGTGGCGCAGGAGGGATTACGCTATCTGCACTGCAACCTGTGCGAAAGTGAGTGGCACGTCGCCAGTGACCGATGCTGCAACTGTGAGCAGACGCGCGATCTGCACCTCTGGTCGCTCGATAATCACCAGGCAGCCGTTCATGCAGAGAGCTGCGGCGACTGCGGCACCTATATGAAACTGCTCTGCCAGGAGCGGGATCCGGCGGTAGAGCCTGTTGCCGACGACCTGGCGTCGCTGGTGCTGGATGCGCGCATGGAGCAGGAAGGGTTTGCCCGCAGTAGCCTGAATCCATTTATGTTTCCCGGCGAATAGCTGGCCCGGGCGTTACCGCTACGTACCGCGTTTTATACGGAGGCTTTGATGAAACTGATAGGCAGTTATACCAGCCCGTTCGTGCGCAAAATTTCAGTTATTCTGCTGGAAAAGGGCATCGTGTTTGAGTTTATAAACCATACACCCTGGGCGGAAGATAGCCAGGTGCCCCACTATAATCCGCTGGGAAAAGTACCGGCTCTGATCGACGAGCGCGGATTAACCTGGTACGACTCTTCTGTCATTGCTCAGGTTATTGAGCTGCGTGATGAAGCACCCGCCCTGCTGCCTGATGATGCGCTGCGCGCGCTGCAGGTACGCCAGCTGGCAAAGCTGGCTGATGGTATTAACGACGCGGCGGTGACCATTGTGCGGGAACAGATGCGGCCTGGCGCGCAGCAGTCTGAAGAGGTGCTGCTGCGCAACCGCGAAAAAATCCAGCGCGGTCTGGATGCGCTGGAGGCGGCCGCGGCGAAAGCGGAGTTGATCAACACCGGCACACTGAATCTGGCGGATATTGCGACCGGCTGCATGATTGGCTATCTGAATTTCCGTCGCGTGCTGCCGAACTGGTGTGTAAACCGCCCGGCGCTGGTCAAACTGGCGGAAACCCTGTTTCAGCGCGAGAGCTTCGCGCGTACCGTGCCGCCGGCAGGTTAGACGGCAATAAAAAAGGGACGATTGCTCGTCCCTTTCGCTACCGCATCCTGCTGCCGTTTACTGCAGCAGGGAAATATCTGCCACCTGCAGGAACAGCTGACGCAGCTGTGCCAGCAGCGTCAGACGATTCACGCGCACGGCATCATCTTCTGCGTTAACCATAACGTTGTCGAAGAAGTTATCTACCGCTTCACGCAGCTGTGCCAGCTCCACCAGCGCATCCTGATAGCGGCCTTCAGTAAACCAGGGCTGCAGCTTGTCGCTCAGCGCGGTGACGAAAGTCGCCAGCTGGATCTCCGCGTTCTCTTTCAGCAGCGATGCCTGCACGCTGTCGTTCAGCGGATCGCTGGCTTTTGCCAGAATGTTCGACACGCGCTTGTTGGCCGCTGCCAGCGCTGAGGCTGCCTCCAGCGTGCGGAAATGCGATACCGCTTTCATGCGCGCATCGAAATCTGCCGGACGGGTAGGACGACGCGCCAGTACCGCCTGAATGGTATCAACGCTGTGACCCTCTTCCTGATACCAGGTACGGAAGCGACCCAGCATGAAGTCGATCACCTCATCAACCACTTTCGCGTTGCTCAGCTTGCTGCCGTAGAGGCGCACGGCCTCTTCGGTCAGACTCTGCAGATCGAGCGGCAGATTCTTCTCGACGATAATACGCAGTACGCCCAGCGCGGCGCGGCGCAGTGCAAAGGGATCTTTGTCGCCTTTCGGATGCTGACCGATACCAAAAATGCCCGCCAGCGTATCCATTTTATCTGCAATCGCGACGGCACAGGCCACCGGGTTAGAAGGCAGCGCATCGCCAGCAAAGCGCGGCTGATACTGCTCATTGAGCGCTACCGCCACATCTTCCGCTTCCCCGTCATGACGGGCGTAGTGCATACCCATGACGCCCTGGGTGTCGGTAAATTCAAACACCATGTTGGTCATCAGGTCGCACTTGGAGAGCAGGCCGGCGCGGGTCGCGTGATTGACATCTGCACCAATCTGCGCGGCGATCCAGCCTGCCAGCGCCTGAATGCGGTCGGTCTTATCACGCAGCGTGCCCAGCTCTTTCTGGAACAGCACCGTCTCCAGACGCGGCAGATTATCTTCCAGACGCTTTTTACGATCGCTGTTAAAGAAGAACTCCGCATCCGCCAGACGGGGACGCACAACTTTTTCATTACCGGCCACGATCTGCTGCGGATCGCCTGACTCGATGTTGGTAACGAAGATGAAGTTCGGCAGCAGTTTTCCTTCCGGGCTGTAGACCGGGAAATATTTCTGATCGCCTTTCATGGTATAGACCAGCGCTTCCGCCGGTACTGCCAGGAACTTCTCTTCAAACGTTGCGGTCAGCACCACCGGCCACTCCACCAGCGAAGCAACCTCTTCCAGCAGGCTGTCGCTGAGATCGGCGACGCCGCCCAGCTGCTGTGCAGCCGCTTCCGCATCCGCCTTGATTTTTGCTTTACGCTCAGCGTAATCAGCCATTACCTTACCGCGCGCCAGCAGCTGCTGCGGATAGTGATCGGCGTGCTCCAGCGTAAACTCCGGCTCGCCCATAAAGCGGTGGCCGCGAATGGTGCGCGCTGACTGTACGCCCAGGATAGTGGCCGGGATCAGCTCCTCTCCCAGCAGCAGCGTCACGGTATGCACCGGGCGCACGAACTGGACATCGCTGGCGCCCCAGCGCATCAGTTTTGGAATCGGCAGCTTGCTCAGTGCGGTAGTGACCATTGCCGGCAGCAGCGCGCTGGCCTGCTCGCCCTTCACCGCGGCGCGATGCACCAGCCATTCGCCTTTATCTGTGCTCAGGCGCTCAGCCTGATCGACCGTGATGCCGTTGCCGCGTGCCCAGCCTTCAGCTGCTTTCGTCGGATTACCCGCTGCGTCAAACGCAGCCGCGACGGCGGGGCCGCGCTTCTCAATCTCGCGATCGGGCTGCGCCGCCGCCAGCGCTGCGACTTTCAGCGCCAGACGGCGCGGAGCAGCAAACCAGCTGACTTCGCCGTGCGTCAGGCCAGCGCTGTCCAGCTCGGCAGTAAAGTGTGCAGCAAAAGCTTCCGCCAGGCTGCGCAGGGCTTTCGGAGGCAACTCTTCAGTGCCAATTTCCACCAGGAAAGTTTTATCGGTCATGGCTGCCTCTTACTTATTACGGTTGCACATCGGGAAACCCAGCGCCTCGCGTGACGCATAGTAGGCTTCCGCCACGGCTTTCGTCAGGGTGCGAATACGCAGAATATAGCGCTGGCGTTCGGTAACGGAGATCGCCTTGCGCGCGTCGAGCAGGTTAAAGCTGTGGGCCGCTTTCAGAATGCGTTCATAGGCTGGCAGCGGCAGCGGCTTCTCCAGCGCCAGCAGCTGCTGCGCCTCTTTCTCATACTGCTCAAAACAGCTGAACAGGAAACCGACGTCGGCATATTCGAAGTTATAGGTCGACTGCTCTACTTCGTTCTGATGAAACACATCGCCGTAGGTGGTTTTGCCAAATGCACCGTCGCTCCAGGTCAGATCGTAGACGCTGTCCACGCCCTGGATATACATCGCCAGACGCTCCAGGCCATAGGTGATCTCACCCGTGACCGGCTTGCACTCAAGGCCGCCAACCTGCTGGAAGTAGGTGAACTGCGTCACTTCCATACCGTTGAGCCACACTTCCCAGCCAAGGCCCCAGGCGCCCAGCGTCGGGTTTTCCCAGTTATCTTCTACGAAACGAATATCGTGGATAGTGGGATCGATACCCAGCTCTTTCAGCGAGCCGAGGTAGAGCTCCTGAAGATTGTCCGGGTTAGGCTTGATCACCACCTGGAACTGATAGTAGTGCTGCAGACGATTGGGGTTTTCACCATAGCGTCCGTCGGTCGGACGACGTGAAGGCTGCACGTAGGCGCTGGCCATCGGCTCCGGGCCAATAGCGCGCAGGCAGGTCATCGGGTGTGAGGTGCCGGCGCCCACTTCCATGTCCAGCGGCTGGACAATGGTGCAGCCCTGGCGCGCCCAGTAATCCTGCAAGGTCAGGATCAGGCCCTGAAAGGTCTTGGTATCAAACTTTTGCATGTTGAATTCGCACGGGATACGGGTGAATTAAAAAGAGTTCGACAGTATACCCTTTGACCGGGCAATGTGCAGCCGGAAATCCTGAGGCTGTGCGGGTCGCGCGCGCTTTTGCCGCACAGAGGGCTCTGAATTACGGCGGCAGATGTTGTTGAGTGGCGGCACAGCGGCTACCCTTCCTCGCACCATCTGTACGCGAGGATCACATGCCGCAAAAAATTAGCTGGATCGACAACTTACGTGCGGTCGCCTGCCTGATGGTGATCGTGATCCATACCACGACCTGGTATATCACCGGACCGATGGCGGTCACCGGCATAACCTGGGATGTGGCCAACCTGATGAACGCCGCCTCCCGCGTCTGCGTGCCGCTGTTCTTTATGATCTCAGGCTACCTGTTTTTTGGCGAGCGCAGCGCGCAGGCGCGACATCTGATACGCATTGTGCTTTGCCTGCTGTTCTACAGCGCGGTCGCGCTGGCGTATATCACCTGGCTGACACCGATCAGCGAAGGTCGATCCATCATGAAGCTGCTGCAGAAGCCGGTGTTTTATCATCTGTGGTTCTTCTTTGCGATTATCGGTATCTACCTGCTTTCGCCGCTGATACAGGTCAAAACGGTACAAAAACGCTATGTGGTGCTGCTGGTGGTGGTGCTGGCGGTGGTGGCAAACCCGAATACGGTCAGCCAGTCAGTGGGATCCTTTCGCTGGCTGCCGGTCAATCTCTATGTCAGTGGCGACAGCATCTACTACCTGTTGTACGCCCTGCTCGGACGCGCTATCGGCTGTATGGAGACGGGCGGCCGCCGGATCGGCTGGCTGGCGGGAGGCGTTTTTATCGCCTGCGTGCTGGGTATTGCACTCGGTACAAAGCAGCTGCTGCAAATCAACGGCGCCTTCAACGACACCTGGTATCTCTACTGCGGGCCGCTGGTCTTTATCGCGGCCATCAGCCTGCTGGTTCTGTTTAAAAACAGCCTGAACCAGCGGCCGCTGCCGCTGCTGGCGACCATTTCTCGCTATTCGCTGCCGGTATATGGTTTTCACGCGCTGTTTATTCACTATCTGCGTACTCACCACTATGACGATATGTCACGCCCCTGGCTCGATTTGCCGTGGGTGTTTGGCGTCACGCTGCTGGGCAGCCTGCTGCTGGCAAAGGTGCTGAAGCGCATCGATACGCGACAGCTGGTCAGCTGAAAGCGCTGACCGGCTCGCCAGAGTTCATCGCGCATTCTGGCTTTTACCGGTCAGTCAGCGTGCTCTGCCAGTCATGAAACAGCGTCAGCCAGTTTCTGACCGGCAGCTTTAGTTTTTGTCCGGTCCCGAAACCGTGCCCGCCCTGCTGGAACAGGTGCATTTCTGTTTTCACTTTATGCTCGCGCAGCGCGGCAAACATCAGCAGCGTATTCTGCGCTGAAGCCGTACCGTCATTCAGCGCGTGAACGAGAAACGTCGGCGGCGTACGATCGCTGACGCGCGCTTCCTGCGACTGCTGCAGAAGGGTCTGCGGGCTGATGTTTTTGCCGTACATGGCGGCGCGCGTGCCCGGATGTGTTACGCCATCCTTAAGCGACAGTACCGGATAGATAAGGGCAGTGAAGTCGGGACGGGCTGAGACGCTGTCCTGCGCATCCTGTGCCGGATAGTTATCAGCCTCCGGATCGTTACTGAGATTCGCGGCCAGATAAGCCCCTGCAGAAAAACCCATCACGCCAATATGATCGGCAGCAATATGGTATTGCGGGGCATTAGCCCGGATAAGCCGAAGTGCCCGCTGCGCATCCGCAAAGGCCGCCTGGCGATTCTGTGTGGTGCCGTCATGCGGCATACGATAAAGAAGAACGAAGGACGTATAACCCTGACGACTTAACAGCGTGGCGATATTAAGCCCCTCAAGATCTTTCATAATATAAGAAAATCCCCCACCCGGAATGATAAGCACGGCTGTGTGATTATTTTTTCCCGCAGGCGCTACATAAATCATTTCCGGCGAATTAACCTGCGTAACGGCACGATTATTATCAGCAGGATTTTTACTGAAATTAATAAATTTATTCTGTGTTATGTTTTCGCCCGGCCAGATAGGAATTTCCTTAGAGGCAAAGGCCAGCGGAAGATAAAGCAGTAAAAACGCGCTTATCAGGCGAAAAAGGATCATTCTTCTGGCTCCATATTATTAATAAAAACAGTTACAAACGCACTTTAGCCTCGGCCTTTTCTTTACCTCTGCGGATCGGCAACTCTCTGAAAAGGAAAAATATCAGCAGCAGAATTTGAAAATAGCAGAAAGCGGATGAATAATAATCCCGGCAGTAATCTGATAAAATACCGGGCCAGGAAAAATTAGACTTTTCTCATGTTTACCAAAACATAGCCCTATGTTATAAGTGCATTTTAAACTATAAGAATCTGTGACCATGGGAATTTACTGGATCATAAGTCTTAGCATGACTTTTGTCGCAATTGTCGAAATCATGTTAAGTAAAAATGAAAACACAGCACATATCAGGACGTGGCTTTATTTTATTGCTGTTGTAGTACTTTTTACTTTTGGCGGCATCCGTGGCCTGGGAACCGGCCTTGATGACTTCCAGTATCGCGACTTCTATGCACAGTTTCTCGATAAAATTATTATCGAGGGCTTCTGGCGCGCCGTGGTCGAGTTTCGCTATGAGCCTGCTATTTATGCGATTGCCGGTGCAACGCGCATTTTTACGGCCAATGCTGACATCTTTATCTTTGTTATCGCCTTCATCGCGGTATGCGTTAACGCGCACTACTTCCGCAAGCTGACGCCGCTGCCGCTGGTCGCGCTGGCCGTCTACTCGGCGCACCTGTTTATCAACAAAGATATGAACCAAATCCGCTTTGGTCTCTGCTCGGCGTTTCTGCTCGGCTTTGTCTGGCATATGTCGCGTCGCAGTAAATCGGGTATGGTAACCACGTTTCTGCTGTCGTTTTTCTGCCACGCCACGGCCATTGTCGCGCTGCTTATTCCGATGGCGATGATTATCCGCAAAAACAAATATGTGCCGATTGCGATCGTCGTTATCAGCCTGCCGCTGGCCTTTATGGGCAGCTCGGCACTGATCTCCGCGCTTTCCAGCCATCTGGGTTCTCTGGGCGACAGGGCCATGGGCTATGCCGATGCAGAGTCGCGTCAGGAGCAGGGTATTCTCACGCTCTCAAACCTGAAGAACATTGGCTTTGTCTTTATCTTCAGCTACATGCTGCTGAGCGATAAAATCAGAAACGCTGACCCGGCAAAATTTAACACTTACTATATTCTGGCGATTACGTTTGCCATCGGCAGTGGCCTGCGTATGGCGCTGCAGGACTACGCCTCTGGCGGCCGCCTGGCAAACTACCTGCTGCAGGTTGAACCGGTGCTGATTTCACTCTGTATCTGGGAAACCAAAAAGCTGAGAAAGGTCATCGCCGTAGCGATAACCGTGCTGATGGTGCTCTACTATCTCTACTATAACACCATGGCCAGTAAGCAATCGATCGTCGGCTACGAGGTGTCGCGCAGCTTCCAGCTGTTCCGTTAATTGTTAAAAACGCTAACCAACTGGTTAGCGTTTTTTATTTATAACCTCTTTTTTCCACCATACCAGGGAAATTCTGAATATTACGCCGCGCTTATGCATCGCTTGATTTTTCTATCGTTTAAAACTCTAATAGTTTACATCTGCCGCGGCAGAGCTTAACGCTTTTAATCAGAACACCATCCGATACAGGCGCTTTAATTATTATTACAGCGCGTGGTTATCCCATTAAAAAGAATGCTGATATGAACGAAAAAAATAATTTTGATATTGTCAGGCTTTCGCTCGCCTTTATCGTTTTGCTGGTACACTCAGCTGAAGTCACCAGAAATGCCGATATTCGTTTCCTTGCACATTATCTGAATAGCGATTTTGCTGTGAAAGGATTTTTTGCAATAAGCGGATTTCTTATTGCAAAAAGTTACTTAAGAAGCCGCTCGCTGAACTCTTATTTTATTAAGCGCGCCCAGCGCATCCTGCCCGCTTATATATTTGTGATTTTGATGTGTTTTACCATTGGCCTGTGTCTGACGACATTGCCGCTAATGGATTTTCTGAAACATCGTGAAACTATTAAGTACCTGGTGGCAAACTTTACCTTTCTGAATTTTATTCAGGCTTCACTGCCGGGTGTGTTTACCGATAATCCAAACCAGCCGATGGATGGCTCACTCTGGACGATCAAAGCGGAACTGACGCTCTATGTGCTGTTACCGTTTATCGTTCCGCTGATGAAGCGTAATCCGCTGAAAATCTGGGGCGCCATTTTCATCATCTCCTGCGCCTGGTTCTTCTATTTCACCTCTGTCTATAGCGGCCCCAAAGCCGATACGCTGGCGAAGCAGTTTGTCGCCCTCTCCTCGTACTTTTTCTTTGGCAGCCTGCTGGCGATACACAAGCCCGCTTTTGATCGGCTGAAGCTGATTACGCTGGTGTCGATGGCGGCATGGCTGCTGTGCAAACGCAGCGAGTATGCGTTTCTTATTGAGCCGGTCGCGTTCTCTTCAGTGGTGATTTTCTGCTGTACCAGCCTGTGTCGTGAGATAAAAATCAGCCAGTTTGGCGATCTTTCTTATGGCATGTACCTTTATCACTGGCCGATTATTCAGGTACTGCAGCACTTCGGCGTGTTCAGCGCCAACGCCTTTGCTGGCCTGCTGCTGACTATCGTCATCACTCTGGCGCTGGCGTGGACCTCATGGACCCTGCTGGAGAGCCGCTTCCTGAAACGGGCGCATCATACACCGCCTTCCATCGTACCACCGGCTGCTGCCCGCGACTGAATCAGCCAGCAGGCCACCTGCGGGTGGCCTGACCTGCGATGAGGTAAAAAGAAGGGTGCACGGCGTTAATAATCTGCCTGCTCATACTGCGCAATAACCGCCAGAGCCAGACCCTGGGCCGGCTCAAGGCGCTGCGCCAGAAAATGCAGCGTCGTATGCGCGTGGGTGAACGCCAGCGTACTGGCCTGCATCGTCTGCTGTACCGCCTCCCTGAAAACCGCTGAGCTGTTCCACGGCGCGTCAATAATGATACAGGCCGGGTTAACCAGCTGCATGACCTGACTCAGCGCAAAACCAAGATGCTCGCCCGCTTCGCTCATCAGCGGATTAAACAGTGAAGGTTCACTCTCACCCTGCTGCCAGCGCAGGCCCGGCTTGCGTTTGCTCAGCTGCTGCTGAATGGCGGGCTGACCGATCAGCGTCTCCAGGCACCCCCGGCGGCCGCAGCTGCAAAGCTGCCCCTCGCGCTGCATCCGCAGATGGCCGATTTCACCGGCGGTCCAGCTGCTGCCGGTAAACAGCGCGCCGCGATCGATCAGCGCGCCGCCCACGCCCTCCGCAATACGCAGATAAAAATGGCTCTGCGCCTTACTGAGCTGCAGCTGCTGTACAGAGAGCAGCGCGGCTGCCTTGACGTTGTTGAGCACCAGCAGCGGCAGGCTGACGCAGCGTTGCAGCGGTGCCAGCACCGCCACGTTCTCCCAGCCAAGCGGCGCAGAGAAGTGCACAAAGCCGCGCTGTGAATCGATAATGCCCGGCAGACCAATCGCAATCCCTGTCAGCTCCGGATGCGCGGCGCATAATGTCTGACACACTTCAGCCAGCTCCTGCAGCAGCCGCTCCGGGGCGGCCGTTTCGGTGCGCCACGTCTGTTCCGCAATAACCTGTGAGAAGTAGTCGCGTACCTGCCAGTGGATCGTCTGTCGCGCTACCATGATGCCAGCGCTTTTCAGTTTTTCCGGCCGCAGGGCGATCTCAATTTTGGGCCGTCCTGCCGCCGTCACGCTGACCGGCCCCAGCTCGCGCACCAGCCCCTGCGCCAGCAGGTCGTCGATAATCAGTGAAACCGTGTTTTTGCTCAGATCCAGCGCCCGGGCGATGTCCTGACGGGAGGTGATGCGGGCGGAGCGCAGCTGCGCCATGACCCGCTTCAGATTATTCAGTCGAAGTACCGCTGGTCCTTTACCGGCTGCTTTCATGGCGCCTTCACCTGAGGATGAGATACGGTTCAGTTTAGCAGCCCGGCATCACCCGGGCGCGCAGGCGGCCGCGCAGTTTACCCGTTTCAGCTATCAATATTCATCACCGCGCACGCGGCTGCGGTAGCTCTCCCAGTCGAAGCGCACCCACAGGCTGTTTCCCAGCCGCATCCGGTCCATTACGCGCTCGCCCAGCAGGCTGTTCATTCCTGCCGGGTCAAGATTAGAGAGCATGCCGGTAGGGCGTTTTGAAGAGGAGCGCCGATCGACAATCTGATTAATAATCACTTTTTCGTAGCGCGATTCACTCTGCATGCCGATCTCATCGATCACCAGCAGATCAACCTGCGTAAGATCCTGCAGCAGCCGCTCTTCCGTGATATCGCTGCCGCCGCTGAACGTACCCTTCATGCTGGACATCAAATCGGCCACCGTCACAATCAGGACGCTCCTGCCGCGAATGATCAGATCATTCCCGATCGCCGCCGCCAGATGATTCTTTCCGGTGCCGGGACGGCCGGTAAACACAAAGCTGGCAATACTGTTCTCAAATCCGGCCGCGTACTCGCGCGCCAGCGCCAGCGCTTTGCGCTGCCCGTCATTCTCTACGCGATAGTTGTCAAAAGAGCAGTTCATATGCAGTTCGCGAATACCGGAGCGGCCCATGATGCGCTGCATCTTCATGGCGCGGTTCTCACGCACTATCGCTTCTGAGCGCAGACGGCCCTGCTCCTGATTCCACGCCAGCAGCTCAGCGCCATTTTTGAATTTTGGCTGCACCTCTTTCGGCATGATTTTTTTCAGGCGATTGAAAAGATCGGTTGGCGTTTTCATTACTCACCTCGGAAACCATCGGGAATATCGTAATCAGTATTGTCGATACGCGTAATATCGCGCTTTGGCTGGCCCCCATTGCCGGCACGATGCATCTGCACGCTGCGCGCCAGCTTCTGCTGCCACTGCACATGATGAAACGGCCGCCCTTCTGCCTGCCAGTAAGCTACAAAGGTAGCCAGCTCAGCGGGCGTCACCGGCTCGCTGAGCGCCACGCCCCATATGGCGGCCTGACGCTGAAAGTCGCTGTCGGGCTGCCAGCCCTGATACATGGCAAACTTACCCGCCGGGATAGCCAGCGCGGCGCTATCCGGCTGAAAAAGAGTGTCATCCAGCGCGACATCGCTGGGCTGCCGGGCTGCCGCCTCCAGCGCCAGCAGCGCTGCCAGGCGCTGCGGCGTCAGCGCATAAAAAGCGGGCACGTTATCCTGCAGCACGGCCAGCGTACCGTTATCGGCCTGGTGCAGTGCGGCAAGCGGATCGCGGCAGAAGCTGTCCAGCCCGGCCAGCGTTGAAGATAAGATTTTTACGGACATGAAGAGACCTGACGTTGAGCATTTCGGGGCGCCAGATAACCCGGCGCCAGAGAGACAGTGTACCTGTTTTAGCACCGGGGATCGTCATAAAAGGCAGGAATCAGCGTGCAGCGCGGCTCAGCACAGGCGAGACGCTATCGCGGGGCAGAGACGCCTGCGCCGTATGCGTCTGCCACAGATAACGCAGCGATGCGATAAGGCAGAGAGTGTAACCAAAGAGTTCGCAGCCCTCTTCGGCCATATTCTTCACGACCCGGTTATACCCCTCCATCATCAGCTGCTGCCAGAGCTGATGCATACCGAATAGCCGGGAAAACACCAGTATGGCCAGTAAGCCTGCGGCCATCATCTGCCAGCTGCGGTGCTGCAGCAGCGCAGCGAGACCAGGCAGGATCTGCGCCGGGGTACGCAGCGCCAGCGCCAGTGACGCGGCGGTGGTCGCGAGCGCAAACCAGAGCCAGGCACCGTGCCGGATAAGATCAAACAGATAATCGAGTTCGCGTATCAGCATGCAACTGTAGAATCCACCCACCAGAATCAGCGCGCTGCGCTGCTCAGGTCGCTGCGACGCGGCGCGGAAGAACAGCGCAGCAAGCAGAGTCAGCATCACGGCCTGCGTGATTTCAGTAAATGACGTTTCGTGTAATGCGTTGTGCATCCAGGCGACGTCGATATATACCATCGCCATACAGAAAACCAGAAGCAATCCACTGATGAGAAAGGCCGCCATCTCGCGGCTAATAAGAGTAATATGTTCACGCATTATAATGTAACCAAATGATAAAATAATTAGCGTGCTTAGTATATTTCACCCGACTTATCGCGCTTCTCATTTGGTGCCGGTTTTCAGCCTTGCCGCTGAACGTTCGTAGCAGAAACAGGGAGCAGAGCATGCAGCGATGTGGCTGGGTAACCGCAGATCCGCTTTACGTGCGTTATCACGACCGTGAATGGGGGGTTGCGCAAAGAGAAAGGCGCGCCCTGTTTGAGATGCTCTGCCTTGAAGGGCAGCAGGCGGGTCTCTCCTGGATCACCGTGCTGAAAAAGCGCGAAAATTACCGCCGGGCGTTTCATGATTTCGATCCGGCCACCGTCGCGCGAATGGACGAAGCGGATATCAGCCGTCTGATGCAGGAGAGCGGAGTGATCCGCCATCGCGGCAAGCTGGAAGCGATTGTGCAGAACGCACGCGCCCTGCTGGCGCTGGAAGCAGCAGGCGACGATTTTTCCCGCTTTATCTGGTCATTTGTGAACGATCGTCCCGTTTTGCACCATTATGCCGATTACCGGCAGGCACCGGTCACTTCTGAACCGGCTATGGCGCTCTCTAAGGCCCTGAAGCAGCGCGGCTTCAAATTTATCGGCCCGACAATATGCCACGCATTTATGCAGGCCTGCGGGCTGATTAACGATCATCAAACCACCTGTTTCCGCCATCCCGATAATCTTTAACGCAAAAATTTACATTTTCAGATTCGGCCT
The DNA here is from genome assembly GCF_003057675.2 of Pantoea sp. RIT413. Classification (NCBI taxonomy): domain Bacteria; kingdom Pseudomonadati; phylum Pseudomonadota; class Gammaproteobacteria; order Enterobacterales; family Erwiniaceae; genus Pantoea; species Pantoea sp. RIT413. Next base: position 72,594 of record NZ_QBJB02000007.1, on the reverse strand, counting down.
CACGAATTTCCCCATCTTTGAACGGCATAATAGTGGCCTTCCGGGAGTGTTACCCATAAGTATATTGAGGGACTGATGATGAAAAAGCGTGCTCTGACGCTGGCCTTGTTTGTAAGCGGCAGCCTTGCGCTGTCGGGTTGTACTACCAATCCTTATACCGGCGAATCGCAGGCGGGTAAGTCCGGAATTGGTGCGGGTCTGGGTGCCGTGGTCGGTGCCGGAGTAGGCGTGCTCTCCTCCTCTAAAAAAGATCGTAAAAAGGGCGCGCTGATTGGCGCGGCATCCGGTGCGGCGCTGGGCGGCGGCGTGGGGTATTACATGGATGTTCAGGAAGCGAAACTGCGCGACAAAATGCGCGGTACGGGCGTCAGCGTAACCCGTCAGGGCGACAACATTGTTCTGAATATGCCAAACAATGTCACCTTTGACTCCAGCAGCGCAACGCTGAAAACGGCCGGCGCCAACACCCTGAGCGGCGTGGCTATGGTGCTGAAAGAGTATCCAAAAACCGCCGTTAACGTTGTCGGCTATACCGACAGCACCGGTTCACGCGCGCTGAATATGCGTCTGTCGCAGCAGCGTGCCGAAAGCGTGGCCAGCGCACTGGTGCTTCAGGGCGTAGCGCAGAATCGCTTGCGCACGCAGGGCATGGGACCGGATAACCCGGTTGCCAGCAACAGCACTGAAGAGGGCAAAGCGCAGAACCGTCGCGTTGAGATCACCCTCAGTCCGCTGAACTAAACAGCCTGCCGGCCTGCACCCGCAGGCCGGTTTTCTGATCCTTTCCGGAAGTAACTGGAAACCATTCCAGAAAACAGTATATACTGCCCCCGCTCTCTGAAGACTACACTGGCTTATACCAGCGTGACAAAAACTCAACCGGTCGGATACGCCCATGTCACTCAAAGCGATCGCTGCCGCCCTTGGCCTCTCTGTTACCACCGTCAGTCGCGCGCTGAACGGCTACGACGACGTGGCGGAATCAACCCGGCAACGCATTCAGGATGAAGCACGCCGTCGCGGTTATCGGCCAAACATTGCGGCACGCCGTCTGAAAACCGGCCGGGCAAACGCCGTCGGGCTGGTATTACCCGTCAGTACCGCCTCGCTTAACGACAGCTACTACAGTGAAATGCTGCTAACGCTGGATCGGTGCCTGGCGCGTCAGGATATCGACCTGCTGCTGCTGCCGGATAAACCGCGCGATCAGCAGCGCAATTTATTGCGCATGCTGCGCAGCGGCGCACTCGATGCGCTGATCGTTACCCATACCACTCCGCACGACGCCCGCCTGGAGCGCCTGCAGCAGAAAGGCTTTCGCTTCCTTACCCTCGGCCGCAGCAAGCTGCCGCAGCCCTACGCCTGGTTTGACTACGATAACTACGCGGGGGCGCAGCTGGCGGCGCGGCACGCCCTGCAGCAGGGGCTGACGCGGCTTGCCTGGCTCGGTACCGATGAACCGGGCACCTATATCCTTGATCGCCGCCGCGGCTTTCTCGATACGCTGCGGGATGCCGCACAGCCTGCAGAATTTGTTGCGGCACTGCCGCCTACCCGCCGTGCCGGACTGCAGCAGACGCTCGCCTGGCTGCGTCACCCTGCGCCGCCGCAGGCCATTATTACCGACTGCAGCACGCTCGGCGAGGGTGCAGCCATTGCGCTCCAGCAGCAGCAGCGGCTCTCCGGTGCGCGTGCGATCGCGCTCTACGTCTATGACGGTCTGCCCCATGACTCGATTATCGACCATCCGGTTAATGTGATCCTGCAGATCTCTCAGCAGCGCATCGGCGAATGTGTGGCGGAGATGGTGCTGCAGCTGCTGGCAGACAGGCCGGTCACCGAGCTGCAGACACTCTGGCAGCCGGTTTTGCGCCTGGCCGCTGACGCCTGATGATGGCGCGCCGCGCGTGCTGTGATAGTCTTCGCCTGATTTAACTTTTCAGGAATATGCAATGAAAACCAGGCCGCCACGCGCCACAATCAGCGATGTTGCCCGCACGGCAAATACCGGTAAAACCAGTGTTTCCCGCTATCTGAACGGGGAAGAACATCTCCTTTCGCCCGATCTGAAAACCCGTATTGAGCAGGCGATTGACGCGCTGAATTATCGTCCCAGCCAGATGGCCCGCGGCCTGAAGCGTGGCCGTACGCGATTAATTGGCCTGATCATTGCAGATATCACCAATCCCTATTCCGTGGATGTGCTGAGCGGCATTGAAGCAGCCTGCCGCGCCCGCGGATTTACGCTGCTGATGTGTAACACCAACAATGAGGTCGATCTGGAGCAGCACTATCTGCAGCTGCTGAGCAGCTATCAGGTTGAGGGCATCGTGGTTAACGCGGTCGGTATGCATGAAGTGGTACTCAACCGGCTGCAGCAGTCAATGCTGCCAATGGTATTGATCGACCGTAAAATTCCTGAGTTCGCCTGCGATGTTGTCGGGCTGAATAACCAGGAAGCAGCCTGCAACGCCACGCGTCATCTGCTGGATAATGGCTATAACGCCCTGCTGTTTCTCAGCGAGCCGCTGGGCAGCGTCAATACCCGCCGCGAACGCCTGCGCGCCTTTTTTGACACCGCAGGTGCCGCGCCGGACGCCATCGCAGAGAATGCGGAAGTGCCGCTGCACCAGCCAGAACCTCTGGATCGGGCGCTGCTGGACTTTTATCAGCGGCATGCCGGCAGACGCGTTGCCGTGGTAGCTGCCAACGGTGCCCTGACGCTGCAGGTGGCACGGGCGCTCCAGCGCCTGGAGCTGGTCTGGGGTAAAGATATCGGCCTGCTGGGGTTTGATGAACTGGAATGGGCGGCGCTGGCCGGCGTCGGCATTACCACGCTGCGTCAGCCCACCTGGCAGATTGGCTATGCGGCGCTGGAGCAGGTGATCACCCGTATTGACGGCAGCGATGCACCGATACGGGATCAGGTGTTTTCCGGCGAGCTGATCGTGCGCGGGTCGAGCCAGCCGCTGCGCTGATACCGGAACCTGATGCTGACTTCGTGAGCAGGATCATAAATCCGCAGTCTGCGTCTTTCCTTTGGAACCGGTTCCATCTAACGTTTTCTCAACGATTGGGAGGCAGTTTGGTGCCCGGAGAGACGTGATGAGACCAGAAATTATTGTAGTGACCGCCGCCTACGGCGCGCATAAAATTGCCGAGCTTGGCGGGCAGAGCCGCCTGCTGCCGCTGATCAAAGCGGCCGGCGCTGACGGCGTTGAGATTCGCCGCGAGCTGTTCAGCGACATTGAGCTGCAGCAGTTGCCGGAGCTGGGCCAGACGGCGCGTGAGCAGTCGCTGCAGGTCAGCTACTCCGTTCCGGAATCGCTGTGGCTGGCAGATGGCGCACTCAATCCACGGCTGGCACAGTTTTTCCATGAAGCGGAGCAGCTCGGCGCGCAGCGGCTGAAACTCGCTATTGGCCACTTTGTTCAGCTGGCTGACCGGCAGCTGGTAGAGATTCTGGCGTCAACATCCGTGACGCTGGTGATTGAGAACGATCAGACCGCTGACAGTACGCTGGCGCCCATGCTGCGCTTTTTTCACCACGCCTGCGACGCCGCCCTGCCGCTGGATATGACGTTCGATATGGGGAACTGGCTCTGGACCGGCGAGGATGCGCTGCAGGCTGCTCATCAGCTCAGCCGCTACGTCAGCTATGTGCACGTTAAAGCGGCCGTTGCGCATCGCGACACGTTCCGGGCGATCGCCCTTGATGATGCGGATGAGAGCTGGCGCACGCTGCTGCACGCCCTGCCCGCAGATGCACCGCGCGGTATTGAGTTCCCGCTGGAAGGCGGCGATCTGCTGGCGGTAACCCGCCACTATGTTGACCTGCTGCGTGCCGCCTAAGGAGCCTGCCATGACACAACCTTCTCAACTTGATGTCGTCACCATTGGCGAAGCGATGGCGATGTTTATCGCGCAGCAAACCGGCGACCTTGCGGCGGCAGAGCGCTTTATCAAGCGTATTGCCGGCGCCGAACTGAACGTTGCCATCGGTCTGGCGCGTCTTGGCCTGCAGGTTGGCTGGGTCAGCCGCGTCGGGGATGACAGCTTCGGGCGCTTCACGCTGCAGCAGCTGGCAAAAGAGAGCGTTGATCACCGCTGTGTGACCACGGATGCCCGCTACCGTACCGGCTTTCAGCTGAAAGCGCGCGTCGACGACGGCTCCGATCCGGAAGTGGAATATTTCCGCAAAGGATCGGCGGCAAGCCACCTCTCGCCGGACGATTTTAATCCGGACTATTTTGGCAGCGCGCGCCATCTTCATCTGAGCGGCGTGGCCGCTGCGCTTTCTGATTCATCGCTGGCGCTGCTGCACTATGCGGCACAGACAATGCGGGCGCAGGGCAAAAGTATCTCTTTCGATCCCAATCTGCGTCCGGTGCTGTGGCGCAGCGAAGCAGAGATGCGCCAGCAGCTTAATGCGCTGGCAGAGTATGCCGACTGGGTGCTGCCGGGTGAAAAAGAGGGCTATATCCTGACCGGCTATCGCCAGCCGGAAGCGATTGCTGATTTCTACCTCGATAAGGGCGTCAAAGCGGTGGTGATTAAAACCGGCTGCGACGGTGCCTGGTATAAAACGGCACAGGGAGAAAAAGGCGTGGTCGCCCCGGTGCTGGTCGACAACGTGGTGGATACCGTGGGCGCAGGCGACGGCTTTGCCGTGGGCCTGATCAGCGCCCTGCTGGAAGATAAAACGCTGCCGCAGGCGATTCTGCGCGGCAATAAGATCGGATCGCTCGCTATTCAGGTAGCGGGAGACAGTGAAGGCTTACCCACCCGCGCGGCGCTGGGTGATTACTGAGTTACTGCGCCGGCACGATACTACTTACCCTACAACACTATTATTCTGAGGCGCATCCACGGAATGTGCCCGCCTCAACCAGAGGAGTCACGCATGAAATCGCAGACAATCGCGCCAAAACGCTGGTGGTATATCATGCCCATCGTGTTTATCACCTACAGTCTGGCGTATCTGGACCGGGCGAACTTCAGCTTCGCCTCTGCCGCAGGCATTAATGACGATCTCGGCATTACCAAAGGGATGTCATCGCTGCTGGGCGCGCTGTTTTTTCTCGGCTACTTCTTCTTTCAAATCCCCGGTGCTATCTATGCCGAGCGCCGCAGCGTAAAAAAACTGATTTTCTGGTGCCTGATCCTGTGGGGCGGCTGCGCTTCGCTGACCGGGATCGTCAGCAATATTCCGATGCTGGCAGCGATCCGCTTTATCCTCGGCGTGGTGGAAGCGGCCGTGATGCCCGCGATGCTGATCTACATCAGTAACTGGTTTACCAAGTCGGAGCGTTCGCGCGCCAATACCTTTCTGATCCTCGGCAACCCGGTCACCGTACTGTGGATGTCGGTGGTGTCCGGCTATCTGATTAACGCCTTTGGCTGGCGTGAGATGTTCATCATCGAAGGTTTTCCGGCGGTGATCTGGGCTATCGCCTGGTGGTTCCTGGTGCAGGATAAACCGGCGCAGGCAAAATGGATGAGCGATGAGGAAAAAGCCGCGCTGCAGGCGCAGCTGCAGAAAGAGCAGGAAAATATCAAAGCGGTGCGGAACTACAGCGAAGCGTTTCGCAATCGCAACGTCATCATCCTTTGCATGCAGTATTTTGCCTGGAGTATTGGCGTATACGGCTTTGTGCTGTGGCTGCCTTCCATTCTGCGTAACGGCACGCAGATGGGTATGGTGGAAGCGGGCTGGCTCTCAGCGGTGCCTTATCTGGTCGCTACTATCGCCATGGTGGTGGTGTCGTGGGCGTCTGATAAAACGCAGAACCGGAAACTGTTTGTCTGGCCGCTGCTGCTGATTGGCGCACTGGCGTTCCTTGGCTCTTATCTGGTAGGTCCGGGCAATTTCTGGCTCTCCTATGCGCTGCTGGTGATTGCCGGCGGAGCGATGTATGCCCCTTATGGTCCGTTCTTTGCCATCATTCCGGAAATGCTGCCGCGCAACGTTTCGGGTGGTGCCATGGCGCTGATTAACAGCATGGGTGCGCTGGGTTCCTTTATCGGTTCATGGATTGTCGGCTATCTTAATGGAGCAACCGGCAGCCCGGCCGCATCTTATATCTTCATGGGTTCAGCCCTGCTGGTTTCGGTCTGGCTGACGCTGATCGTCAAGCCTGCCGCAAACAAAACGCCGCCGATTCACGGGGCGAAGCACGCCTGAAAGCGTAAGAGATGACTTCTCCGGGCGGCACCTGTCGCCCGTCACCTATTTCTACAGGAAGCGATTCATGAAACCTGCTGTGATCCTCTACAAAAGCCTGCCTGACGATCTGCGCCGCCAGCTCGATACGCATTTTCACGTTACCGAAGTAAAAGATGTTTCACCGGAAACGGTGCGCCAGCATGCGGACGCGTTTGCGCAGGCAGAAGGTATTATCGGTTCCGGCGGCAAAGTCGATGACGCACTGCTGTCGCAGATGCCGGCGCTGCGCGCCTGCTCCACCGTCTCCGTCGGCTATGACAACTTTAACGTTGACGCGCTGAATCAGCGCAAGGTGCTGCTGATGCACACCCCGACGGTCCTGACCGAGACCGTAGCGGATACCATGATGGCGCTGGTACTGAGCACCGCACGCCGCGTGGCCGAGCTGGATAAATGGGTTAAAGAAGGCAACTGGAAAAAGAGCATCGGTCCGGATCTGTTTGGCACCGACGTTCACCACAAAACCATGGGGATTTTAGGCATGGGCCGTATTGGCCTGGCGCTGGCGCAGCGCGCCCATTTCGGTTTTGGTATGAATATTCTCTATAACGCCCGTCGTCAGCATGAAGAAGCGGAGAACCGCTTTCAGGCCCGCGCCTGCGAGCTGGAGACGCTGCTGAAAGAGAGCGATTTTGTCTGCATCAGTCTGCCGCTCACCGAACAGACGCACCATATGATTGGTGCCGCGCAGCTGCAGCTGATGAAGCCCGGCGCAATTCTGATCAACGCGGGTCGCGGCCCGGTGGTGGATGAGCAGGCGCTGACGGCAGCGCTGAAAGCGGGCACCCTGCTGGCTGCCGGACTGGACGTTTTTGAGGTAGAACCCGTTCCCGCTGAGGCAGAGATCCTTACCCTGCCAAACGTGGTGGCGCTGCCGCATATTGGTTCAGCCACGCACGAGACGCGCTACGGCATGGCCCGTGATGCGGTTGAAAATCTGATTGCCGCGCTGACCGGTACACCGGATAAAAACTGCGTTAACCCGCAGGTTCTGCGCTGACAGGACCGCTTTAGCCATTGCGCCCGCCGCAGGCGGGCGTTATGGTGGTTTTCTCCATTCGCTTTCACAAAATTTTTACTTCCTATGTCCTTTTCTCAGTTCGGCGACAAATTTACGCAACCCACCGGTATCTCCCGTCTGATGGAAGATATGGGAGAGGGACTGCGCGCACCCGGCACCATCATGCTGGGCGGCGGTAACCCGGCACAGATCCCGGCAATGAACGATTATTTTGACCAGCTGCTGCTGCAGATGCATAAAGATGGCACGCTGAGCGAGGCGCTGTGCAACTATGACGGGCCACGCGGCAAGGCGCAGCTGCTGGCATCGCTTGCCACCCTGCTGCGCGAGCAGTTTGGCTGGCCTGTCACGGCGCAAAATATTGCGCTGACCAACGGCAGCCAGAGCGCGTTTTTCTATCTGTTTAATCTGTTTGCCGGACACCGCGCCGACGGCAGTAAAAAGCGCGTGCTGTTTCCGCTGGCGCCGGAATATCTCGGTTACGCTGACGCCGGCCTCGAAGAGGGGCTGTTTGTTTCAGCGAAGCCCACCATCGAGCTGCTGCCAGAAGGGCAGTTTAAATATCATGTCGATTTCGACCATCTGCCGCTGCATGAGGATATCGGGCTGATTTGCGTTTCGCGCCCGACCAATCCGACCGGCAATGTGGTCACTGACGATGAGCTGTTGCAGCTGGATGCGCTGGCACAGCAGCACGGCGTGCCGCTGTTGATCGACAACGCCTACGGCGTGCCCTTCCCCGGTATCATTTTCAGCGAAGCGCGCCCGCTGTGGAATCCCAACACCATTCTCTGCATGAGCCTCTCCAAGCTCGGCCTGCCTGGCGCACGCTGCGGCATCATTATTGCCGATGAAAGCACCATCAGCGCGCTGGGTAATATGAACGGTATTATCAGCCTGGCGCCCGGCAGCATTGGCCCGGCGCTGGCAAACGAAATGATTGTACGCGGCGATCTGCTGCGCCTCTCTGATGAGGTTATCCGGCCATTTTATCAGGCTAAAGTGGCGGAAACGCTGGCGATCCTGCGTCGCTACCTGCCGGAAGATCGCTGTCTGATCCACAAGCCGGAGGGGGCCATTTTCCTCTGGCTCTGGTTTCGCGATCTGCCCATCACCACTGAAGTGCTCTATCAGCGTCTCAAAGCGCGCGGCGTGCTGATGGTGCCGGGCCACTTCTTCTTCCCGGGGCTGGAGCAGGCGTGGCCGCATACGCATCAGTGCATGCGCATGAACTACGTACCGGAAGCGGCAAAAATTGAGCAAGCAGTCCGGATCCTGGCGGAGGAGCTGGAGCGCGCGCTCCGCGAGGCCGAAAGCGTCACGTATCCCGCAGACGAGAACCGGGTTTAACCGCCCGAAACCGGCTACAGCCTGAGAACAGGAAGCCCTTATGTCCGTGAAAGATATGCTGTTAGCGCTGTGCGTCGTTGTGGCGTGGGGCGTCAATTTTGTGGTGATCAAACTCGGGCTGCAGGGCATGCCGCCTTTTCTGCTGGCGGGACTGCGTTTTGCCCTGGTGGCGTTTCCGGCCCTGCTGTTTGTAAAGCGTCCGGCTATTCCGCTGCGCTGGCTGGTCATCTATGGCATGACGATCAGCTTCGGGCAGTTTGCCTTCCTGTTTTTAGCCATCAAGCTTGGCATGCCCGCCGGGGTAGCGTCGCTGGTGCTGCAGGCGCAGGCGTTCTTCACGCTGCTGCTGGGCGCGCTGCTGCTGGCTGAGAAGCTGCGCTGGAATCATATTACCGGCATCGTGATTGCGACCCTGGGGATGTATCTGCTCGCCAGCGCCGGTATGGCGGGCCAGACGGCAGGCGGCATTACCCTGACAACCATGCTGCTGACGCTGGCGGCGGCGGCCTCCTGGGGGCTGGGCAATATCACCAATAAAATCATTCTGCGCAATCACCGCGTACCGGTGATGTCGCTGGTGGTGTGGAGCGCGCTGGTGCCGGTTATTCCCTTTTTCATCTGCTCCTGGTGGTTTGAAGGCAGCGCGCTCATCGTGCACAGCCTGCAGGGCATTTCACTGCAGACTATTCTGGCGCTGATCTATCTGGCTTTCATCGCCACTATCATCGGTTATGGCATCTGGGGCCGGCTGCTGAGCCGCTATGAAACCTGGCGCGTCGCGCCGCTGACGCTGCTGGTGCCGGTGGTGGGGATTATCAGCGCGGCCGTTGTGCTGGATGAAGCGCTGACCGCGCAGGAGCTGCTGGGCGCAGCGGTGATCGTTGCCGGTCTGCTGATCAATGTCTTTGGCGGCCTGCTGAGCCAGCGGCTGCTCTCCCGCGCCTGAATCTGATCAAAAAAAAAACGCCGCATTGCTGCGGCGCTTAAGGCTTATGTGATGGCCTTATTTCAGAATTTCAATCCGGCGCGGTTTCGCCTCTTCAGGAACGATGCGCTCCAGATCGATGCTCAGCAGACCGAGTTCGAGACGCGCATCGCGCACCACGATGTGATCGGCCAGCTGGAATTTACGCTCAAAATTGCGCTCGGCGATGCCCTGATAAAGATATTTGCGCTCCGGCTGCTCTTCAGGGTGCGCGCCGCGTACCACCAGCATATTGTCGTGGGCGGTGATATCCAGCTCATTCTGGGCAAAGCCTGCTACCGCAATCGTAATGCGGTAGTGGTTTTCATCCACCAGTTCGACATTGTAAGGAGGGTAGCCTCCGTTCGCCTGGTTCTGATTGGTTTCCAGCAGATTAAACAGACGATCGAAACCGATGGAAGAACGATAAAGTGGAGAGAGATCAAAGTTACGCATAATAAGACTCCTGATAATCAGCAAGTTTTGGCAACCTTCCACTATGGACAGGTTGTCCGGCCTGGCACTGTCCCATGCGGCAACAGTCATACGGCCGTAATGTGAAAATGGGTATGGTAGCGATCTTTTCAAGGGCCACCGGCGTGATTTTTTTGCAGCAAAACCGGTGAGATGACATACACTCAGGAAACCCTGCACCTGCACTGAAAACAGAGCCAGAGAGCGCTGATAACGTCAGGTGACATATTGCTGCCAGGGATGCAGCCATGACTGAAGGGATGATGACAATGAAGATGATAAAACGTTTTCCGCTGACCGGCCTGCTGGTGTGCTGTGTGATAACCACCTCCGGCTGCTCCAGCATGATGTCGCACTCCGGCGGCAGTCAGGGTTACTATCCTGGCACCCGCGCCAGTGCCAAAATGCTGACTGATGATGACACGGGCTGGGTGCTGAAGCCGCTGGCGCTGATCGATCTGCCCTTCTCTGCCGTGCTGGATACGCTGCTGCTGCCGTGGGACTACTTCCACGCCGGTGAGGACAAACGCAGCTCCTCACCGCGCGAACGCGTGCTGCAAAGTGAAAGAGAGGCCAATACCCAGGCGAGCCTCGCTACGGCTGCTGCGATGCCGGCGTCGCACTGACGCAGAACAGCTGGCGCCAGCCCTCCACTTCACGCATATAGGCGATCTGTTTTCCGTCCGGCGACCAGACCACTGCGTCGCCGCTCAGCGCGGCGGCAGTGACCGGCGTCAGTGGCGTACAGCGACCGTCTGCCATTTCGCAGCGCATTACGCGGTCGGCACAGATAAAGGCGACGGCATCACCCTGCGGATGCCAGCTGAACGCAGACTGGATACTGCTGCTGAGCCGGGTGATCTGCCGCGGCTCACCGCCGTTGGGCGACACGCTCCAGAGCTGAATAATGTCCTGCTCATCGGCCAGCAGAAAGGCAATCGCGCTGCCGTCTGGCGCCGCGCGCAGCCAGTGACGCGGCTGCAGCGCCAGACCCCGGGTATGCGTCAGCCGCCGCTGCTGCACCCCTGCCGGCGGTGCCGGCATCCGGGTATCGCTGCCCTCCAGCGGCGAGCTGCCGGGACGGGCGTAATCAGCCAGCGCGTCCGGTAAATCCACGATAAACACCTCCGGCACCTTCTGCCCGCTGGCGCTGCGCGTGTCGCCGATAAAGGCGATAGCCCAGCGCTGCCAGCTGCCGTCAGCTTTCTGATAGCCGCGATCGCCAATCCAGCACTCTTCATAAGCGCGATCGATCGCATCGCTGCCGGGCTGCGGGTCGCGCTGCGTCTGGCTGATCAGCACGCAGTAGTGGCTGCCATCATACTCACGCGGATGTTTTTCAGCCGGACAGACCGGATGCAGCGGCACGGCCACGCCGACGTTGCGCAGGTCCTCGCGGCTGTCGCGCTCATGCATCACATGATCGTTGTAAGTAAAGCTGAGGCGGGTGCCATCCGGGCTAAAGACATGCACATGCGATCCGCCGCGCAGCGCGCCCGGCGTATAGGGCGCGGTAATATCGCAGGCGTCCAGCGTCTCCGCATGGCCATTCTGCACGATCACGCCACGGCGATGGTGAAAATCGTAATGCCAGTGTGCATCGGGATGTTCCGGGCCATGAATAAAGACGTAGCGCGGCGGCAGGTCGGGGCTTACGGTCACCACCCCAACGTGAGCCCCGTCGCGCGCCTGATAGAGAAGCTCAACGGCGCCCGTAAAGACGTTAACCCGCTCAATGGTCAGGCCGGTAAAAGAGGCGCCGGAGGGGCGCACATCAAACGCCAGCCACTGGCTGTCGGCGGTCCAGACGTTGATATTGGTCAGCTGGTGATGACGCTGCGCAAAGGTAAGCTGTTTTTCTGACATGGGACGCTCTGACAAATAACCAATGCTGATACGGTACGCGATTCCCTGCCGGGGCGCAGCAGTTTTGCGGGGATGCGCGCTTCCATGCGCGCCTCGTCGGATCAGCCAACGCGTTTCACGTCGCCGACCAGCAGAATGTAGGAGAGTGCGCCCACCAGCGCCACGGCGGAGATATACACCAGAGCCGGAGCAAAGCCATAATCCTGCGCCAGATAACCGACCACCAGCGGAACCGTAATACCGCCAAGTCCGCCGATAAAGTTGAACATGCCGCCGGTCAGACCAATCAGACGAACCGGTGCCAGCGATGATACCAGTGACCAGGTGATTGAGGCGAAACCGTTACCGAAGAACGCCAGCGCCATCAGCACCATAATCCACACGGGATCATTGGTGTAGTTAGCACCCATGATGCAGGTAGAGATCAGCAGACCGCAGATGATCGGCGTTTTGCGTGCGAAGCCGATTGAGCGTCCGCTGCGCACCAGCCTGTCGGCCACGATACCAGACAGGATCACGCCGAAAAAAGCGGCCAGAAACGGTACGGTTGTCATGAAACCGGCGGTTAATGCGGCAATATGCTTTTCCTGGGTCAGGTAGTTAGGGAACCATGTCAGGAAGAACCACAGCGTTGAGGTCACCGCAAACTGACCAAGGTACACGCCGCACAGTTTACGGTGGAACACCAGTTTCCAGTCGGCAGCTGTAAGCCGGGTGCGTGCTTTTTTCTCTGACGGCGCATCACCGTCAACCATTGCGCCACCTTCGCGAATATAGTCCAGCTCGGCCTGATTGATCCCTTTGCTGTGTCTGGGTGCCCGGTACACTTTGATCCACACCAGCGACCAGACGATGCCAATTCCGCCGGTAATGATAAACACCCAGTGCCAGCTGAGCAGCTCCTGGATCCAGATCAGCAGCGGCGTCAGGAATGCCAGTCCGACAAACTGTCCGGAGGTGTAGAAGCCAACGGCAGACGCACGCTCCTGCTCCGGAAACCAGCTGGTTACCAGGCGATTATTTGTCGGGAATGCCGGCGCCTCAAATACACCGGTAACCGCACGTAAGCTAATCAGCGATAATAAGCCCGTGGCAAATCCCTGAAATAATGTCGCCACCGACCAGCCGAGGATGGCAATAAAATAGGTCAGCCGCGAACCCACGCGATCGAGAAACCAGCCTCCGGGGATCTGGCAGAGCGTATATAGCCAGGCAAAGGCGGAAAAAACATAGCCCATTTCCGCTTTGGTAATGCCAAACTCCTCCTGAATATGAGCTGAGGCTACCGCTAAATTAGCGCGATCCACATAACAAATAACCACGGTAATAAAGATCATTAACAGCGTAATATAACGCCGCCGCGTTGGTCTGGCCTGAACAGCAGAGAGATCCATGGTGTTTCTCCGTCATGATGTTGTCCGCAGGGCGCAACAAGGCGCACCGCAAACAATGCAGGGTAAGATAGTCAGATGTAATCCGCCGTAGCGGTAAATATACCGTGCCGTCAGTAAGGCTGAGGGGTAGCCTGAGCCTTATTTATCCGGCACTTTTTTTAAAATATTTATAAATTTCCAACAGCCTGAATAATCCGGCCTGACGCAGGGTGATTATTTTAATCAGTCACCCGCAGAGCAGCGATCACCATTCAGCCACAGAGCCGTCCGGGAAGCGCCATAGCGGATTACGCCAGTCTGGCGCATTTTTACTGCGCTCAATCACCAGCTCTTCGTTAATTTCCACGCCAAGGCCTGGTTTATTCGACGGATAAAAGTGGCCATCATCCATTTTAAAATCGTCTTTATTAATAACGTAATCGAGCAGTTCGGCACCCTGATTGTAGTGAATACCCATGCTCTGCTCCTGGAATACCGCATTACGCGATACGAAGTCGACATGCAGACAGGCCGCGAGCGCAATCGGGCCCAGCGGACAGTGCGGCGCCAGCGCAACATCATACGACTCTGCCATGGCGGCAATTTTGTAGCATTCGGTGATGCCGCCAGCGTGCGACAGATCGGGCTGGAGAATGGCCAGCCCGCCCGCTTCCAGCACGCGTTTGAACTCAAACCGCGAGAACATCCGCTCACCGGCAGCGATCGGCAGGTGAGTCTGCGCAGCCAGGCGCGGATAGTATTCCGCCTGCTCGGCCAGCACCGGCTCTTCAATAAACAGCGGACGATAGGGCTCCAGCTCTTTAATCAGCACTTTTGCCATCGGCGCGCTGACGCGGCCGTGAAAATCGAGGCCAAACTCAATCTCGCTGCCGAACGCTTCGCGGATTTGCGCCACGGTATTGACCGCCGCGTCGACTTTGCGCGAGTTATCGATGATACCCATCTCTTCGCAGCCGTTGAGCTTGAAGGTATCAAACCCGATGGCGCGCAGTTTCTGAATGCCATCGATGACCTCCGCCGGCCGGTCGCCGCCTACCCAGCTATACGCTTTGATACTGTCGCGTACCAGACCGCCCAGCAGCTGATATACCGGTACGCCAAGCGCTTTGCCTTTGATATCCCACAGCGCCTGATCGATGCCGGCAATGGCACTCATCAGAATCGGACCACCGCGGTAAAAGCCGCCGCGGTACATCACCTGCCATAAGTCGTTGATGCGCGCCGGATCCTGCCCGACCAGATACTCTGACAGCTCATGCACCGCTGCTTCGACGCTGCGGGCGCGTCCTTCAATTACCGGTTCACCCCAGCCGGTGATGCCCTCGTCGGTTTCGATTTTCAGGAACATCCAGCGCGGCGGCAGACGATACGTCGTGAGTCGGGTAATTTTCATTGTACAGCGTCCTTGTAAGCAGCAATAAATGCGCGGGCCTTCTCTGCCGTGCGTGACAGCGGCTGGCCGGCGCGATAGAGATCGCTGCCCAGACCGGCGCCGATGCAGCCTGCAGCCATAAATTCATGCAGATTTTCGGGTGTAACGCCGCCAACGGCAAACACCGGGACTTCCGGCGGCAGGACCGCTTTCAGCGCTTTGATATAGCCGGGGCCAAAGGCTGAAGAGGGGAAAATTTTCAGCGCCTGCGCCCCCGCCTTTAAAGCGGTAAAGGCTTCTGAAGCGGTAGCACAGCCGGCTGCAACAATCATGCCCTGCGCGACCGCCTGACAAATCACGTCCGCATCCGTGTTGGGCGTGACCACCAGCCTGCTGTTCAGCGTGGCCAGCCTGTCGACCTGTGCCGTTTCCAGCACCGTTCCTGCGCCAATCAGCGCGCTATCGCCAAACGTTGCCACCATCGCCCCGATGCTTTGCGCCCAGTCGGGCGAATTCAGCGGAATTTCGATGGCATCAAAGCCAGCCTCAATGAGCGCACCGACGTGCGCTTCAGCTTCATCCGGTGTTATGCCGCGCAGAATAGCAATCAGCGGCAGTTTAGTGGGCCAGGACATTCGCAATACTCCTCATTCCATGCTGGAATGCAACATCGCCTTCCAGCGTAACTGAATCCCGGTTAATAAACGTCAGCGCCTGCTGATAACGCTGCGCCAGCGTGTGGCCGCCAATAATGGCGATCGGCTGTGGTGACGCATCCATGCGCTGCGTCATCAGCGCCACTTCATGACCGATTAACAGGCCGGAAAGAAACTCACTGACATGACGGCGATCGCGGGCGCCCAGCACATGCGCCGCGCGCACTTCAAACAGGCGGGCAATAACAGACGCATCCTGACACCCTCTTTCCACCCCCTGCATAAATGCCGCCTGAGAGGTCTCCTGTTCGGGCAGACCGGCGCCAATCAGCGACTGCTGCAGCAGTAAATGGTGCAGCTCACCGGTCATGACCGTACGAAAGTCCAGCACCCGATCCTGTTCCAGCTGAACCCATTTGGCATGCGTGCCGGGCATTACACACAGCGCTACCGGCTGCAGCGTTAACGCACCCAGCAGCTGCGTCTCTTCACCGCGCATCACGTTGTAGTTATCATCACGTTCAACGCTTAGTCCCGGCACAATCCATGCTTTTTGCTCCACACGCGTCAGGTGAGCGTGCAGCGCATTCAGGCTGGCCGGACAGGGCAGATAGGGGACTGACAGCCAGCCGGCATTGCTGCCGACCATGCCGGCCATGATCACCGGCACCTCATCCACAGGCCAGCCAGCGGTGACGCTGGCAAAGACCTGCGCTGGCGTCTGCCCGCCGAGGCGCGTGATGCCGGCGGGGGAGCGGCGTTCATTAACGCAGACGCCCTGCTGATAATGCCAGGCGCGTAAATTCGTTGAGCCCCAGTCAATAGCGATATAGCTGGTCACAAAATCTCTCTCAGTCGGGCCGTGGAGCTGGCAATCATCGCTTTTGCTGCACGTTCCGCGGCGTCACTATCCTGATGACGAATAGCGTCGTACAGCGCTTTATGTTCAGCTAATGTGCGCGGCATATTGCCGGCGTCCGCCATGTACGTCTGCGCAAACACCGCTTTCTGGAGCTGGCTTATCGCGACGTTAAGCTGCTGCAGCACCGGATTATGTACCGAGCCCATCACCGCTTCGTGATAGCGAATATCCGCATCGTTAAACGCTTCGCGATCGAGATGGTTTGCCACCATATCGTTATAGGCCTGTTCGATAGCGGCCAGATCGGTTGAGGTCGCCCGCTCGGCTGACCAGCGCGCAATCTGCGGCTCAACCAGCACGCGCACTTCGTTCATGGCGGCAATCAGGCGCGGATCCTGATCGTGCGCCAGCGCCCACTGCAATACATCGCTATCGAGATAATTCCACTGATTGCGCGGGGTCACGAACGCACCGCGGTAACGCTTCATCTCCATCAGGCGCTTTGCGATCAGCGCACGATAAACCTCACGGATGATGTTGCGTGAGGTCCCGAATTGTTCGCACAGCTCTGCTTCTGCGGGCAGCGCCGCACCCGGCACATACTTACCGGCGACAATCTCTTCACCCAGCGTATGGATAATGCGCTCTGTTTTGCTCAGCTGTTGTTGTGTCATGGGAGTCCGGTATATGAAGGGCATCAGCCCGTCAGATTACTGCGTTCCTGGTTTGAAACCTAACGGCTGCCTGAGCCATTGCGGACAATTGTAGTACTACATATGTATCTCGTACTACAATTCAGATCACAAAACAGACAATCGATGCGGATTTTACCGATTGGCAGGCCCTGCCGGCTCGTCATGACGCGCACAGCGTCAGCGTTTAACCACGGCAATGAGGAAGCCTGAAGCGCGCGGCTGGTCTGAGAAGGAGGTGATGCCGGTGCGGCAGGCCATACGACCTTCCACAACCGGCACAGAGATACCGCGGTGAGGGGGATTATCTGCGGGGCTCCCGCAGCGTGCCGGGAATCATATAAACGTGCTGGGGTTACAGCACCAGCTCTTCGATAGCGTGCGCAACGCCATCTTCCATATTGGTTTTAGTCACGAACTGAGCGATCTTTTTCACTGAGTCGATGGCATTACCCATCGCCACGCCGGTGCCGGCATACTCAATCATCGCCAGATCGTTCTCCTGATCGCCAATCGCCATCACTTCTGACTGCTGCAGGCCGAGTTTTTCCGCCAGCATCTTCACGCCATAGCCTTTGTTCACCAGCGGGTTGAGGATTTCCAGAAAATAAGGCGCGCTTTTCAGGACGGTGTAGCTCTCCTGCATGCGTACTGGCAGCCCGGCGATCGCTTTATCCAGCAGCGCCGGCTTATCGATCATCATAATTTTCGGGAAGCGCGTCGCCGGATCCATCTCTTCAACCGCACGATAGCGCACCGGAATACCGGTCAGGCTGGCTTCATGAATGGTGTATTCGCTGATGTCTTTATTGGGGGTATAGAGGGACGATTTGTCGAACGCCTGAAAATGCACGCCGAGTTCGCGCGCCAGCTGCTCAAGATAGAGGTAATCATCAAAGCTCAGCGTTTTCTCAGCCACCACGTCACCGCTATCGGCCTTGTGCGCCAGCGCACCGTTATTGCTGATGCAGTACTGACCCGGCTGGCGCAGATCCAGCTCCATCAGATAGCGCTCAACGCCGACAAACGGGCGGCCGGTCGCCAGCACAATCGACACGCCCTTGTCGCGCGCGCGCCCAATCGCTGTTTTTACCGCCGGAGTGATTTCGTGCTGCGGATTCAGCAGCGTGCCGTCCATATCGATCGCAATCAGTTTTATCGCCATAACGTCCTCGGTTAATTCAGGGTCTGACTTTCATGCTAGCGCGATTCAGCTCTCATTGACCAGTTTATCGGCGCGGCGGATCGCAGATGCGGTGGGCGGCAGATTCCGGATCGCTATGCTGGCCATATACAGGCGGCTGAATAGTTGACCATATAAGTGATTGCTTATAAATTTATATAAGCAATCACTTATAGGACGATTGCAGTATGTGGGAAATTATATTTTCCAGTCACTTTAAAGACTGGTTGCTATCACAGGAAATAAACCTGAAAAAGCGTCTTGCCGCAGCGCTTCTGAACCTTGAGCACTATGGGCCCCTGCTGCCCAGGCCTTATGCCGATACCGTTCACGGTTCCAGTTATCACAATATGAAGGAACTCAGAATTCAGTATGCAGGCCAGCCAATAAGAGTTTTCTATGCTTTTGATCCTGAAAGAAAAGCGATTGTACTCTGTGCTGGCAATAAGCGCGGGGATAAGCAGTTTTATCAGCGCATGATTGCCCTTGCAGACCAGATTTTCACCAACCACCTCGAACATGCTGAGGACAGGAACACATGAGCGACCTGAAGAAATTTCTCGATACGACATTTTCTGCCGCTGAGAGAGTGGAAATTCAGCAGCAAGCTGATGAATTAATACTGGAAACCGGCCTGCAGCTATTAAGGGAAGAATTGCAGTTGTCGCAACGGAAAGTGGCTGAAGCCATGGGTGTGAAGCAGCCGCGGATCGCACAAATTGAGCAGGGCGGAGCCGATCAGCGGTTAATCACGATTAAACGTTATATCGAAGCGATGGGCGGCAGGCTGAGCCTGGTGGTTGAGATGCCGGATGGTGCAGGAGAAAGGACTTTGCGGATATAAAAAACCCCTCCCGGGCGGGAGGGGTCAGAGCGTATCAGATATCGATGTTAGCGGCTTTCAGCGCGTTCTCTTCGATAAAGGCGCGACGCGGCTCCACCGCATCGCCCATCAGCGTGGTGAAGAGCTGATCGGCAGCAATCGCATCCCTGATGGTGACGCGCAGCATACGGCGGCTGTCCGGATCCATGGTGGTTTCCCACAGCTGCTCCGGGTTCATCTCGCCCAGCCCTTTATAGCGCTGAATGGAGAGACCACGGCGCGACTCTTTCACCAGCCACTCAATCGCCTGCTCAAAGCTGGCAACCGGCTGACGACGTTCGCCGCGCTCGATGTAGGCATCTTCTTCAATCAGGCCGCGCAGCTGCTCGCCCAGCGCACAGATTTTGCGATACTCCGGGCCACCGATAAACTCGCTATCCAGCGGGTAGTCGGTATCCACACCGTGGGTGCGCACACGCAGTACCGGCTCAGCCAGCTGCAGCTCACGATTTTCGCGTACCTGTGCCACATAGGTGCTGCCGTGTGCTTCACGCTCGTTAAGATACGCTACCAGCGTTTCCAGCCAGCTGCTGACGGCGGCGGTATCATCCAGCCCTGCCAGCGTTGGATGGTAAACCAGCGCATTAAGCAGGGCTGCCGGGAAGCGACGCTCCATGCGTTTGATCATCTTCTGCGTACTGTTGTACTCCGCGACCAGGCTCTCCAGCGGCTCACCGCCCAGCGCCGGTGCGCTGGCGTTGGTGTGCAGCGTAGCGCCGTCCAGCGCGATGGCGATCTGATACTGATCCATCGCGTCGGTGTCTTTAATATACTGTTCCTGCTTGCCTTTTTTCACTTTAAACAGCGGCGGCTGCGCAATGTAAACGTGGCCGCGCTCAATGATTTCCGGCATCTGACGGTAGAAGAAGGTCAGCAGCAGCGTACGGATATGTGAGCCATCGACGTCCGCATCGGTCATGATAATGATGCTGTGATAGCGCAGTTTATCCGGGTTGTACTCATCGCGGCCGATACCGCAGCCCAGCGCGGTGATCAGCGTGGCGACTTCCTGCGAAGAGAGCATTTTATCGAAACGCGCTTTCTCTACGTTGAGGATTTTACCCTTCAGCGGCAGAATCGCCTGGTTTTTACGGTTACGCCCCTGCTTCGCCGATCCGCCTGCAGAGTCACCCTCCACCAGGTAGATTTCAGAGAGCGCCGGATCGCGCTCCTGACAGTCTGCCAGCTTGCCCGGCAGGCCGGCCAGATCCAGCGCGCCTTTGCGGCGGGTCATCTCACGCGCACGGCGTGCTGCTTCGCGCGCGCGCGCAGCATCGATGATTTTGCCTACCACAATTTTTGCATCCGCCGGGTTTTCCAGCAGGTATTCGCTCAGCAGCTCATTCATCTGCTGCTCTACCGCCGATTTTACTTCGGAGGAGACCAGCTTATCTTTGGTCTGCGAGGAGAACTTCGGATCCGGCACTTTCACGGAAACCACGGCAATCAGGCCTTCACGCGCATCGTCACCGGTGGCGCTGACTTTGGCTTTTTTGCTGTAGCCCTCTTTATCCATATAGGCATTGAGCGTGCGCGTCATCGCCGCACGGAAACCGGCGAGATGCGTCCCGCCGTCGCGCTGCGGAATGTTATTGGTAAAGCAGTAGATGTTTTCCTGGAAACCATCGTTCCACTGCAGCGCCACTTCCACACCGATGCCATCTTTCTCGGTAGAGAAATAGAATACGTTAGGGTGAATCGGGTTTTTGTTGCGGTTCAGATACTCCACAAACGCCCTGATGCCGCCTTCATAGTGGTAGTGATCGCTCTTGTCATCACGCTTATCCTGCAGGCGAATAGAGACGCCGGAGTTCAGGAACGACAGCTCACGCAGGCGTTTGGCAAGAATCTCATATTCAAAATCGGTGACGTTGGTAAAGGTCTCGTGGCTTGGCCAGAAGCGTACGCGCGTACCGGTCGTCTCGGTATCGCCGGTAACCGCCAGCGGCGCCTGCGGCACGCCGTGCACGTAGGTCTGCTGATGCACTTTGCCGTCGCGACGAATGGTCAGCTCCAGCTTCTGCGACAGGGCATTAACCACGGAAACGCCAACGCCGTGCAGGCCGCCCGACACTTTGTAAGAGTTGTCATCAAACTTACCGCCGGCGTGCAGAACGGTCATGATCACTTCCGCCGCCGAGACACCCTCTTCCGGGTGAATACCGGTTGGAATACCGCGCCCGTCATCCTGCACCGACACGGAGTTATCTGCGTGGATAGTGACCACGATGTCACTGCAGTGTCCGGCGAGCGCTTCGTCGATGGCGTTATCCACGACCTCGAATACCATGTGATGCAGACCGGTGCCGTCATCCGTATCGCCGATATACATACCCGGGCGTTTGCGTACCGCATCAAGCCCTTTCAGGACTTTGATACTTGAGGAGTCATAAGAATTCGACATCAACGTTTCTCGCTCATTTAATCTTCAGGTTGAACCGCTATTTTACCCTGTTCCACGCGGAACATCTTGCCCTTTTCGTCGCTCATATCGATTACATGCTCTGTGCCAATAGCACTGACAAACACCTGAGCCTGCGTGGCTTTCAGCCGCTCAGCCAGCAGTCGCCGGCGCGTGTCATCCAGCTCGGATGCGAAGTCATCAATCAGGTATAAACAGCGACGTCCGCTGCTGCGCGTCAGGTACTCACCCTGCGCTAAACGCAGGGCGCACATCAGCAGCTTCAGCTGTCCGCGTGAGAGTAAATCTTCTACCGGCGTCCCTTCAGCACGAATGCGGAAATCCGCTTTGTGCGGGCCGCTGGCGGTGTAGGTAAGCGCGCGATCGCGCTCAAAATTGCGCTCCAGCAGATCGCCATAGTC
This sequence comes from Pantoea sp. RIT413, assembly GCF_003057675.2. Taxonomy (NCBI): domain Bacteria; kingdom Pseudomonadati; phylum Pseudomonadota; class Gammaproteobacteria; order Enterobacterales; family Erwiniaceae; genus Pantoea; species Pantoea sp. RIT413. The sequence goes on along the minus strand of NZ_QBJB02000007.1, from coordinate 50,828 downwards.
GCTCTCTTTATCCCAGCCGCGCTGGAAAGAGAATGACAGGGCAAACTCAGGCAAAAACTGGCTGCAGGTCGCGGTGATCTCACTGGCGATGGCCGCGCTGTACTCCGCGCGCCAGGCGCTGATCTGCGCGGCCAGCGGCACCAGCTCCTGATCCCACGGACGAATCTGGCTGTAGCGTGAGGCCTGACGCAGCGCCGCGTTACGCTGCTTCAGCAGGCGACGCAGGTTGCTCCAGGCGATAAAAAAACCGGGATAAGCATGAAAACAGCCCCAGTCGATATAGGCTCTGCGGTATTTGGGGCCGCCGTTGAGCAATGTAAACCCCTCAGGCGTAATCAGCTGCATCGGCAGCAGCTGCGCCAGCTCGGCCACTTTATGCCCGTCGCTGCCGTCAATCCGCACCTTGCTGTCGCCGGCGCGGTTTTTGGTCAGCCCCACCGCCAGCGTGCGTTCACCGCCGCCATCAATACGCCCGTGCAGGACAAACGCCTCCTGCTCGTGACGGATCACCCGCCCCGCCTGCAGGCTGCGAAACGCCCGTCCGTGACCCAGCGTATAAATCGCCTCCAGCACGCTGGTTTTACCGCTGCCGTTGGCGCCGACAAGAAAGTTAAAGCCGGGTGCGAGGTCCAGGTCAGCCTGCTCAATATTACGAAAATCTTTAATCAGAAGGCGGGTTAAAGCCATGACGTGTTCCGGGGATCAACGTAGGGGAGCCATTAATGGCTCCCGAAGTGGTGCAAAAATCCGTCAGGTCGGCATAAATGCCGCCCCTACAATCTCATCGGCATGACGACGTATGCCGCAGCTGGACTGGCTACGTCTTCAATCTGTACGCTGGAAACAGAGTCGGTAAGCAGCAGACGGACGTTCTCGCACTTCAGCGCATTCAGCACATCCAGTACGTAGCTGACGTTAAAGCCAATCTCCAGCTCGGTGCCGCTATAAGAGACATCCAGCATCTCTTCCGCCTCTTCCTGCTCCGGGTTGTTTGCCGTGATTTTCAGCTGATTTTCAGTGATGTAGATGCGTACGCCGCGGAATTTCTCATTGGACAAAATAGCCGCACGGGCAAACGCCTGCTTGAGCAGATCGCAGCCCGCCTCCAGCGCCTTGTCCGGATTTTTGGGCAGAACGCGCCGGTAGTCAGGAAAACGACCATCCACCAGCTTAGAGGTGAAGATGAAATCGCCTACGTGCGCCCGAATGTTGCTGCTGCCAATCTGCACGCGCAGCGGGTTCTCACCGCCGTCCAGCAGGCGGACCAGCTCAATGACCCCTTTACGCGGTACGATCACAGAATGGTTTGGCAGCGCCTGACCAATCGGCATGGCGCAGACCGCCAGACGGTGACCGTCGGTTGCAACGGTACGCAGCTCTTCACCTTCGGTCTCAAACAGCATACCGTTAAGGTAGTAACGTACATCCTGATGCGCCATTGAAAACTGCGTGGCTTCAATCAGCCGCTTCAGCGTGGCCTGCGGCAGCGTAAATTCAACCTCGCTTTGCCAGTCATCCAGGTTAGGAAAATCGCTGGCAGGCAGCGTTGACAGTGAAAAACGACTGCGTCCGGAACGCACCAGCATGCGATCGCCTTCCAGCGTAACGCTGATTTCAGCGCCTTCCGGCAGGCCACGGCAGATATCAAGGAATTTGCGCGCCGGCACCGTGGTGGCGCCAGGCTCGTGGGCCTGATTCAGCGCCACGCGCGCTACCATTTCCATTTCCAGATCGGTTCCGGTCAGCAACAACGACCCTTCATTTACCTGCAGCAGCAAATTTCCGAGGATCGGCAGCGTCGGACGTCCGCCAAGCGGACCACTTACCTGTTGCAGGGGTTTCAGCAACTGCTCACGTTCAACAATAAATTTCATATGCGTCAGGAAGATAATGTTCGGATAAGGTTAGAGAAATCTTCTTTGATGTCGTGGCTCTCTTCACGCAGCTGCTCGATTTTTCGGCAGGCGTGCAGCACGGTGGTATGGTCCCGGCCACCAAACGCATCGCCAATTTCTGGCAGACTATGGTTGGTCAGCTCTTTTGCCATCGCCATCGCCATTTGACGCGGCCGCGCCACAGAGCGCGACCGGCGTTTCGACAGCAAATCCGCCACTTTGATTTTGTAATATTCCGCTACGGTTTTCTGAATGTTGTCGATAGTAACCAGCTTCTCCTGCAGCGCCAGCAAATCGCGCAGCGCTTCACGCACGAAATCGATGGTAATGGCGCGTCCGGTAAAGTTGGCATTCGCGATCACGCGGTTCAGCGCCCCTTCAAGCTCACGCACGTTGGAACGCAGACGTTTGGCAATGAAGAAAGCGACTTCACCCGGCAGGCGGATATCGTTCTCATCTGCTTTTTTCATCAGAATGGCCACGCGCGTTTCCAGTTCAGGCGGCTCAATGGCTACGGTCAGACCCCAGCCAAAGCGTGACTTGAGACGATCTTCCACGCCGTTAATCTCTTTAGGATAACGGTCAGAGGTGAGAATGATCTGCTGATTGCCTTCCAGCAGCGCGTTGAAGGTGTGAAAAAACTCCTCCTGCGAGCGCTCTTTATTGGCAAAGAACTGAATATCATCGATCAGCAGCGCGTCCACGGAACGGTAGTAGCGTTTGAACTCTTCAATCGCATTGTTCTGCAGCGCTTTTACCATGTCCTGCACAAACCGCTCTGAGTGCATGTAGACCACTTTGGCGTTGGGTTTACGGGCAATAATGCCATTACCGACCGCATGCAGCAGGTGCGTTTTACCCAGACCCGTGCCGCCATAAAGGAACAGCGGGTTATAGGCACCACCAGGATTATCTGCCACCTGGCGTGCCGCCGCGCGCGCCAGCTGGTTTGATTTACCCTCAACAAAGTTGTCGAAGTTATGGCGGTTGTTCACGTTCGAGCGATAGGTCACGTCCGCAGGTGCCGGCACTGAATCCCAGCTCGGACGCAGCAGCTGTGCCGGTGCCGGACGGGTTTCCACCGGTGCCGGCGCGCTGACGGTGCTGGTCATAACCGGCTGTGCAGCAGCAACCTGCGCCACAGGACGCGTACCCACTTCAAATCGCAGCAACGGCACATTTGCGCCGCAGAATTCGTTCAGCAGCCCATTAATACTGTTGAGGTATTTATCCCGAACCCAGTCGAGTACAAACCGATTTGGTGCATATAAGGCCAGCGTATTGTCGTTTAATTCAGCCTGCAGTGGACGGATCCACATGCTGAATTCGGTGGCAGGTAATTCATCCTGCAAACGGGCAAGACACTGTTGCCAAAGCGTAAGTGACACGGCGGACTCCACTCGTACAAAATCGATAAGAATTTCAGGCGCTAATAATAGAAACTGTCTTTTTTGACACAGGCGGTCAGAAAGCGCCTGCGACCGCTGTCTGCGGTAGTCATCCCCGGCGATCGCAGTGAGGATCGTCAGCGGAAGGGCGGATCATAGCGCAAAGCGCACCAGAGATCTTCCCTTTCTACACAGTTTTGATCCAATTTATCCACAGGGTGTAAAACCTTTGAACAGTTTATCCGTTCTGGCAAAAAAGCAAGCGAAGATCGCGCAGCAGACGCGAATTTTTCAGCCGCCGTCGCGTTTTTTTCCTGTGGATAGCGTGTGCGATCGCAAGAAGATCCTGGACGATCCTTGCGCTTTCCTTTACAGGCCGTATAATTCCCCACCCGGCATTGGCACGTGGTGCATTAATGCCCGGAATCGCGGTGTTTCCGGGTATTCAGGTCCCGCGACCAGCGAAGTAAATTGACTCCGGACTGTACAATTATTACAATCCCGCCTCTTTATTAAAGACACATTGAGGCGTCGGTCGCTTTACTGCCCCGAAAACGCGTCACCCAGTGAAATTTTTCAAGTTTAGGTAGAAATCGCCATGAAACGCACTTTTCAACCGTCCGTACTGAAGCGCAACCGTTCACACGGCTTCCGTGCTCGTATGGCAACCAAAAATGGTCGTCAGGTTCTGGCACGTCGTCGTGCTAAAGGCCGTTCTCGTCTGACCGTTTCTAAGTAATAAAAGCTAACCCTCGTGGTTCAGCTCGCATTTCCCAGGGAGTTACGTTTGTTAACTCCCGCTCATTTCACTTTCGTCTTCCAGCAACCTCTTCGGGCTGGCACGCCGCAAATCACCATCCTCGGCCGCCGCAATTCGCTGGGGCATCCCCGCATCGGTCTTACCGTCGCTAAAAAGCATGTAAAGCGCGCGCATGAACGTAACCGGATCAAGCGATTGACCCGGGAAAGTTTTCGTCTGCGTCAGCATGAACTGCCTGCGATGGATTTTGTTATTGTTGCGAAAAAGGGGATTGCTGACCTCGATAACCGGGCACTGATGGAAGCGTTGGAGAAACTATGGCGTCGTCACTGTCGCCTGGCTCGCGGCTCCTGATCGCACTGATACGCGTTTATCAACGCGCTATCAGCCCTCTGCTGGGACCTCATTGTCGGTTCCATCCCACCTGTTCGCAGTACGGGATTGAGGCCCTGCGCCGTTTCGGCGTGATAAAAGGCAGTTGGTTGACGATTAAACGCGTATTAAAATGCCACCCGCTAAACCCGGGTGGCGACGATCCTGTGCCGCCAAAAACCTTTGATACCAGAGAACATTAACGATGGATTCGCAACGCAATCTCTTTCTCATCGCTTTTCTGTTCGTGTCTTTTATGATCTGGCAAGCCTGGCAGACGGACCACGCTCCGCAGCCACAGCAGACCCAGACCACGCAGAACACAAGCAGCGCAGCGGGTGATGCCGCCACTTCCGGCGTGCCGGCCAGCGGTCAGGGCAAAACGATCACCGTTAAAACTGACGTCCTGTCACTCAATATCAACACGCGCGGTGGTGATATTGAACAGGCTCAGCTGCTGACCTACCCGGATAAACTCGGCTCCGACGCGCCATTCCAGCTGCTGGAAACCACGCCGGCATTTGTTTATCAGGCGCAGAGCGGCCTGACCGGTCGTAACGGCCCGGACAACCCGAACAATGGCGCGCGTCCGCTCTATACTGCCGCACAGGATAGCTTCGACATGGCCGATGGCCAGACTGAGCTGCGTGTGCCGCTGAGCTGGACTGGCGAAAACGGTGTGGTTTATACCAAAACCTTCATCTTCAAGCGTGGCGAGTTCGCGGTTAACGTTGACTACAACATCAATAACACCTCACAGCAGCCGCTGGAAGTGGCGATGTTTGGCCAGCTGAAGCAGACCATCGACCTGCCTAAGCATCGCGACACGGGCAGCAACAACTTTGCGCTGCACACCTTCCGCGGTGCCGCCTACTCCACCAGCGATGCGAAATATGAAAAATATAAGTTCGACACCATCGCTGATAACGAGAATCTGAGCACCACCACCAGCAACGGCTGGGTTGCGATGCTGCAGCAATATTTCGCCACGGCGTGGGTGCCACGTACGCAGGGTAATAACACCCTGTATACCAGCAACCTCGGCAACGGCGTAGCGGCGATCGGCTATAAGTCAGCGCCGGTTACCGTTGGTGCAGGTGCACAGCAGATGCTGGGCGCAACGCTGTGGGTCGGCCCGGAAATTCAGGATAAGATGGCTGCGATTGCGCCGCACCTTGACCTGACCGTGGATTACGGCTGGCTGTGGTTTATCTCTCAGCCACTGTTCAAGCTGCTGAAGTTCCTGCACAGCTTTATCGGTAACTGGGGCTTCTCCATTATCGTCATCACCTTCATCGTGCGCGGCATCATGTACCCGCTGACCAAAGCGCAGTACACCTCGATGGCTAAGATGCGCATGCTGCAGCCGAAGATTCAGGCGATGCGTGAGCGTCTGGGCGATGACAAGCAGAAGCAGAGCCAGGAAATGATGGCGCTCTACAAAGCGGAGAAAGTGAATCCGCTGGGTGGCTGTCTGCCGCTGGTGATTCAGATGCCTATCTTCCTGGCGCTCTACTATATGCTCTCTGGCTCGGTAGAACTGCGTCACGCACCGTTTGTACTGTGGATCCATGACCTCTCTGCACAGGACCCGTACTACATTCTGCCGGTGCTGATGGGTATCACCATGTTCTTCATTCAGAAGATGTCACCGACCACCGTGACCGATCCTATGCAGCAGAAGATCATGACCTACATGCCGGTGATCTTTACCGTCTTCTTCCTGTGGTTCCCGGCAGGTCTGGTGCTGTACTACATCGTCAGCAACCTGGTCACCATTCTCCAGCAGCAGCTGATTTACCGCGGCCTGGAAAAACGGGGCCTGCACAGCCGCGATAAGAAGAAAGCGTAACCTTCAGCCCGGCTGAGCAACAGGTATAATCAAGGGGCGGCATTTATGTCGCCCTGTTTTTTTTCTATTTTTCAGCCCGGCACAGCGCGGGCAAGAGGACGATCATGAGCCACAGCGATACTATCGTTGCGCAGGCAACCCCACCGGGCCGCGGCGGCGTCGGTATACTGCGTATCTCAGGCACCCGGGCAGCAGACGTTGCGCAGGCGCTGCTGGGTAAGCTGCCAAAGCCGCGCTATGCCGATTATCTGCCCTTTACCGATGCAGATGGCAGCGTGCTGGATCAGGGCATTGCGCTGTGGTTTCCGGGTCCGAACTCCTTTACCGGTGAAGATGTGCTGGAGCTGCAGGGGCATGGCGGACCGGTTATCCTGGACCTGCTGCTGAAACGTATTGTCGCCCTCCCCGGCCTGCGTATTGCGCAGCCAGGTGAGTTTTCGGAGCGCGCGTTTCTGAATGACAAGCTCGATCTGGCGCAGGCTGAGGCGATTGCCGATCTGATTGATGCCAGCTCGGAACAGGCGGCGCGCTCGGCAGTGAACTCGCTGCAGGGCGTGTTTTCACAGCGCGTAAATGCGCTGGTGGAGGCGCTGACCCACCTGCGCATCTATGTTGAGGCCGCTATCGATTTCCCGGATGAGGAGATCGACTTTCTTTCCGACGGTAAGATTGAAGCGCAGCTTAATGCGGTGATCGGCGACCTGAATGGCGTACGCGCTGAAGCGCGTCAGGGCAGCCTGCTGCGTGAGGGCATGAAGGTGGTGATTGCCGGACGCCCGAATGCAGGTAAGTCGAGCCTGCTGAATGCGCTGGCGGGACGCGAAGCGGCTATCGTTACCGACATTGCCGGCACCACGCGCGATGTCCTGCGCGAACATATCCATATTGATGGAATGCCGCTGCATATCATTGATACCGCCGGACTGCGCGAAGCCAGTGATGAAGTCGAGCGCATCGGCATCGAGCGCGCCTGGCAGGAGATTGAACAGGCCGATCGGGTGCTGTTTATGGTCGATGGCACCACAACGGACGCTACCGAAGCGGCGGCTATCTGGCCCGACTTTGTGGCACGCTTACCGGCGGCGCTGCCCATTACCGTGGTGCGTAACAAAGCGGATATGACCGGTGAGATCCTGGGGCTGAGTGAGATGAACGGCCATGCGCTAATCCGCCTTTCAGCCCGGACCGGCGACGGTGTGGAAACGCTGCGCGATCATCTGAAACAGAGCATGGGCTTTGCCGGCAATATAGAAGGCGGATTCCTTGCGCGCCGTCGCCATCTGCAGGCGCTGGAGAGTGCCGCCACGCATCTGCAGCAGGGGAAAGCGCAGCTGCTGGGCGCGTGGGCGGGTGAGCTGCTCGCGGAAGAGCTGCGGCTGGCACAGCAGGCGCTCAGCGAAATTACCGGCGAGTTTACCTCTGACGATCTGCTGGGCCGTATCTTCTCCAGCTTCTGTATCGGGAAATAAGCGCGTACCGCTCTTTGCCAGTCGATCATACATCTTTGTTATTTGGCTCCCTTTCTCCTTTACAGTATAACGATAGAGGCTGCGTTAAGCGCAGCCTCTATTATTCATGCTAAAAATCGGGCCTGCATCGCAGCCTGAACAGGAGAAAAACATGAGTACACCGCTCGACAGCGCGGCGCTTGATGCGCTGTTTACTGACGCCCGCACCCACAGCCACTGGCAGGATAAGCCGGTTTCACAGGCGCTGCTGCAGGAGCTTTATACCCTGACGGCTCTGGGCCCGACCTCCGCTAACTGTTCACCAGGCCGCTTTGTATTTGTGACCTCAGCGGAAGGCAAAGCCAGGCTGAAACCTGCCCTCTCCTCAGGCAACGTGGATAAAACCATGTCGGCGCCGGTAACGGTGATTGTCGCGTGGGATCCGGAGTTTTTTGAGCAGCTGCCAAAACTGTTTCCGTTTGGTGACGCGCGCAACTGGTTTACCAGCAGCCCGGAGCTGACAAAAGAGACCGCGTTTCGTAACAGCAGCCTGCAGGCAGGCTACCTTATCCTCGCCGCACGTTCGCTCGGTCTGGATGCCGGTCCGATGTCCGGCTTTGATCCCGCCAAAGTAAATGCCGCTTTCTTCAGCGAAAGTAAATGGCAGGTGAACATGCTGATCAATCTTGGCTACGGCGAGGCAGATAAACTGCATCCGCGCCTGACGCGACTCGGTTTTGATGAAGCCACCACCTTTGCCTGAAAGCTGGCAGCCCGTTTGCGCTCTGCCGGTCAGTCCGGCAGAGTCTCTTTCCCGCCTCGTCCCGCGCTAATTTTCAGTCTTATCTGAATTTATCGCTCTGCCGGGAAAGCCGGATGCAAACATCTAAGAAAATTCTTACAATGCCGCTGATGATTATTCGCCCATTTTCACGGAGCGACAGATGGCTGGTCATTTTGTGCGCTGGACAGGCACCACACCCCTGCCGGTAACGGTTTCACGCATCACTCCGGATGTGCTGGATAGCGCTGCCCGCCTGCCCGACCGGCGGCGCGCGCGTTTTCTTGCTGCCCGCGAGCTGCTGGCGCAGCTGATGCTGCGTATCTACGGAATCGATCGGCTGCCACCGCTGAGCGTCAGCAGCAGCGGACGCCCCTGCTTTGCCGATCCGAACCTGCCTGATTTCAGCATCTCCTATACAGGCAATATTACCGGCGTACTGCTGGCGGAAGAAGGCGGGCGTGCCGGACTGGATATGGAGATTGTCCGCGCGCACAGCCGGCAGACGCAGGAAGCGCTGATGCAGGAACTCTCTTCCGGTGAAAAGGCGTGGATCAATGCACAGCAGGATTTTATGGAAGCGGCCACGCAAATCTGGACGCTACGTCAGAGCGTGCTTAAGCTGACCGGTGAAGCAGATCGGGGCCTCTCTTCGCTGCGTCTGCATCCGGCATCAGGCCGGTTGCGCTCCACGCTATTTCCCGATATTCAGGCGGTCTGTGATGCCGAGCCGACGCTGGTCTGGTCATGCGCCCTTTCACCCGGAACCGGACATCTGCGACTGTGGGAGATTGACGGGCAGCAGCAGTGGGTTGCGCTGCGGGATATTGAAATGAATAAGCCGAACATGGATTCACATACGCTGCGCCTGACCAGTCTGCCCGGCGAACGCATAGCCGGGCAGCAGGAGATGCGGCAGCACTGAATCGGATGGCCGCACAGGCCACCTGAAGCGTCAGTGCGCGTCAATAAACGCGATTTTCAGTGCAAACAGCAGCGCAACTATCACCACGCAGGGGCTAATTTCACGCCAGCGTCCGGTGCCCAGCTTCATCACGCAGTAGGCGATAAAGCCCAGCGCGATCCCTTCCGTAATCGAGAAACTAAACGGCATCATCGCCGCGGTGACAAAGGCCGGTACCGCTTCGGTGAGATCGTCCCAGCGTACGCGCGACAGCGATGCCGTCATCAGTACACCGACGTAGATCAGCGCGCCCGCCGCCGCATAGCCCGGCACCATCGCCGCCAGCGGCGACAGAAATATTGCCAGCAGGAACAGCAGCCCGGTGATGACCGCCATCAGCCCGGTACGGCCGCCAATGGCAACGCCGGACGAACTCTCAATATAGGCTGTCACCGATGACGTACCCGCCAGCGCACCCGTGACGGAGCTGATGCTGTCCACATACAGCGCCTGCTTCATACGGGGAAAGGTGCCCTTTTCATCGGTCAGACCCGCTTTATCCGTTACGCCAATCAGCGTACCGGAGGAGTCAAACAGATTGACCAGCATAAAGGAGAAGATCACGCCTGCCATACCGATATTGAATGCGCCTTTGATATCCACCGCACCCGCCACCGCAGAGATTGACGGCGGCGGCGCAAAGAAACCGGTGAACCTGACATCTCCCAGCGCAAGCCCGATGCTGGTCGTGATCACAATCGAGACCAGCACCGCCGCGTGAATATTACGCGATGCCAGAATAGCGATAATGAAGAAGCCCAGCGCGCCCAGCAGCACACTGTGCGACGTCAAATCGCCGACGGCCACCAGCGTCTCCGCGTTTGGCACAATAATGCCGGCATTTTTCAGCCCCATCATCGCGATGAACAGGCCGATACCGGCGGTGATCCCGGTGCGCAGGCAGAGCGGAATATTGGCTATCATCCAGTAGCGCACGCGCAGCAGCGTCAGGATCAGCAGCCCCAGCGCACCCCAGAAAATGGCGCCCATCCCTATCTGCCAGGAGTAGCCCATTGCACCCACCACCACAAATGCGAAAAAGGCGTTCAGGCCCATCGCGGGTGCCAGCGCAACCGGCAGGTTCGCTATCAGCCCCATCAGGATGCTGCCAAAGGCGGCAATCAGACAGGTAGTGACAAACACCGCCTGGGTATCCATACCGGCAGCGCCGAGGATCTGCGGGTTAACAAAGACGATATAAACCATCGTCAGAAAAGTGGTGAACCCGGCAATCACTTCGGTGCGTACCGTAGTCCCGTGTTCCTGCAGTTTAAACGTGCGCTGCAGCAGGCCCTGAGTCTTCATTTCGCTGTTCCGCTGAAAAATTTATCGCCGCGTATCCTATAGGCTTTATTGCGGTAAAACACGGAATTTTCGCAACCGGTTGCCTGCTGCTGCCTGTGGCAATCCAGGCTAGAGTAAAAGCTGAAGAGTTATCAGAAGGATAGTGGGCGATGACAGTGGAGTGTGTGTTCTTTGATTGTGACGGCACGCTGGTCGACAGCGAAATGCTCTGCACGCAGGGCTATGTGAATACGTTTGCGCGCTACGGCATCACGCTGTCGCTGCAGCAGATGTTTGAGCGGTACAAAGGCGTGAAGCTTTACGACATTATTCGCGACATCAGCGAAGAGTATCATCAGGCGCTGCCGGTAGCAGAGGTGGAGCACGCCTATCGTATTGAAGTCGCGCGCCTGTTTGAGCAGGAGCTGCAGCCGATCGGCGGTGCACCGGAGCTGGTGGCGCGGATCCGCGTTCCGGTATGCGTGGTTTCTAACGGACCGGTAAAGAAAATGCAGCATTCGCTGGGTCTTACCGGCATGCTGCCGTGGTTTACCGAGCGCCTGTACAGCGGCTATGACATTCAGGCATGGAAACCCGATCCGCAGCTGATGTTCCACGCCGCAGAGCAGATGCAAGTGCCGATTGAACGCTGCATTCTGGTGGATGATTCCGAAGCGGGCGTTCGCGCCGGCATTGCTGCAGGTATTCCGGTGTTTTACTACTGCGCCGATGCGCATAATCCCGCAATTGATCATCCGCTGGTGACGCGGTTTGATGATATGGCGCAGCTGCCTGCGCTGTGGCAGGCGCGCGGCTGGGCGCTGTTATCAACCAGCGAGGTTCTGTAGGGGGCGCCCCTGATATGCGGCGGCATTGCCTGATATCAGGGCGGCATTAATGCCGCCCCTACGGCGCCCCTGCAATGTTTTGTAGGGGGCGCATTTATGCGCCCCTGGCATGAGACGCCGTACATCGCCTGATACCAGGGCGGCATGAATGCCGCCCCTACGGCGCCCTTGCAATGTTTTGTAGGGGGCGCATTTATGCGCCCCTGGCATGCGCGCAGGCTATCAGCCTATCGCGCCCAGCGAATCCTCATTGCTTTGCTTCTTAGGCAGCAGAAACAGCGTGGCGAAAATATCCAGCAGATAAATCAGCGCCAGCAGCGTAATAGCGGCGGTGAAGGAAATTTGCGTAGCCAGCGCGCCAATCACCAGCGGACCAAAACCGCCGACGCCGCGCCCAAGGTTAAACAGCACATTTTGCGCGGTAGCACGCGCCTGCGGCGGGAACGTATCGGAGATCAGCGCGCCATAGCCGCCAATCATGCCGTTAACAAACATGCCCATGATGGCGCCGGTAAACAGCATTACCGTCGGATCGCGCAGCTGCGCATAGACCACCACCATCACCACGGCACCGAACTGGTACAACAGAAAAATTTTCCAGCGTGCGAAGCGATCGGCCAGCACGCCAAACAGCCAGATACCCAGGGTCATGCCCACCACCGTCACCGCGGTCCACAGCCCCGATTTTGTCAGGCTGAAACCAAAGCTGGAGGAGAGATAGCTCGGCATCCAGATCATCAGACCGTAATAGCCAAAGTTCTGTACCGAACAGAGGATAAAAATACCCAGGCTCGCTTTACGGGTGGCGCGGTCAGCAAACAGCAGCTTTATGCGGGCGGTAAACGAGAGAGCCGGTGCGTTTTTCACCTCTCTTGTAAAGCTCTCCGGCTCTCCCATACTGCGCCGCAGCACGAATGAGAGCAGTGCCGGCAGCATACCCACCAGAAACATGCCGCGCCAGCCAATCACGCTGAGCAGCGGCGGCGTAATAAAGGCGGCCAGCAGCACGCCGAGCTGCCAGCCGATGCCGACCCAGGCCGATGCCCGGTTGCGCTTCTCCTGCGGCCAGGCTTCGGCGATCAGCGCCATACCGATACCAAATTCGCCGCCCAGCCCCACTCCGGCCAGAGTCCGGTACGCCAGCAGATCCCAGTAGCCCTGCGCCACCGCGCACAGGCCGGTAAACAGTGAAAACATCAGTATCGTTACCGTCAGGATACGGATCCGGCCAAAGCGATCGCTGAGGTGACCAAACAGAATACCGCCGATCACTGCACCGATCAGCGTCCAGGTCACCAGCGAGCCCGCCTGTGACGGGTCAAGCACCAGCGATACGCTGATGGCCGGCAGCATAAAACCGAGGATCAGCAGATCAAATCCATCCATGGCGTAGCCGCTGATTGCGGCCAGCATCGCTTTAGCCGGCGTTACGGCAGGTCTAGCAGAGCGGGAAAGGGACATAAAAGAGCACCTGGCGAAAAAAAGTGCGCCAAGTATAAAGAGCGGGCAGCAGAGTGACCAATCAGAAATGGTAATGGCTGCCGCACAGGCAGCCGGAGGAGAGGGTCAGGTAGGGCGATTGCTGCCGTCGTCGCCGGAGAGCAGTTCATCCAGCCGGTCGCCGCCAACGTGACGAAAATCCTGCCCCTTAACAAAATAGAAGATAATTTCGCAGATGTTCTGACAGCGATCGCCGATACGCTCGATCGCGCGCGCGCACAACAGGGCGGTCAGCACGCTGGGGATCGTGCGCGGATCTTCCATCATGTAGGTCATCAGTTGGCGCACGATGCCTTCATACTCTTTATCCACTTTTTTATCTTCACGGTAGATGGTGATGGCAGCGCTGAGATCCATGCGCGCAAACGCATCCAGTACGTCATGCAGCATCTGCACCGTATGATGGCCCAGCGACTCCAGGCTGACCAAGAGCGGCAGATGCTGCTGGCCAAACTTCTCCAGCGCGGTGCGGCTGATTTTTTCCGCCACGTCACCAATACGCTCCAGCTCAGAGATCGCTTTGATAATGGCCATTACCAGCCGCAGGTCGCTGGCGGTAGGCTGACGCTTGGCGATAATACGCACGCACGCCTCATCAATCTCTACCTCCATCATATTGACCTTCTGGTCGCCTTCAATCACCCGGCGTGCCAGTTCCGCATCCTGATTATGCATGGCGGTAATCGCGTCGGTGAGCTGCTGCTCCACCATGCCGCCCATGATCATCACCTGCGTACGAATATGCTCCAGCTCGGCATTAAACTGACCGGAGATATGTTTATTAAGATTTAAATTATCCATGAGTCTCTCCTGAATCAGCCGTAACGACCGGTGATGTAATCTTCAGTCTGCTTCTGCGCGGGTTTGGTAAACAGCGTGTCGGTGTCGCTGAACTCAATCAGCTCGCCAAGATACATAAACGCCGTATGATCGGAGCAGCGGGCGGCCTGCTGCATATTGTGCGTCACAATCACCACGGTGTAATCCTGCTTGAGCTCGGTGATCAGCTCCTCAATGCGGCCGGTGGAGATCGGGTCCAGCGCCGAGCAGGGCTCATCCAGCAGCAGCACTTCCGGCCGGATAGCGATACCGCGCGCGATGCAGAGACGCTGCTGCTGCCCGCCGGAAAGACTGTAACCGCTCTGATGAAGCTTGTCTTTGGTTTCGTTCCACAGCGCGGCTTTGGTCAGCGCCCACTGCACGCGCTCATCCATATCCGCGCGCGACAGCTTCTCAAACAGGCGCACGCCGAAGGCGATGTTGTCGTAAATTGACATCGGAAACGGCGTTGGCTTCTGAAATACCATGCCGACGCGCGCGCGCAGCAGGGCGATATCCTGGTGCGACGCGAGAATATTGTCGCCATCCAGCAGGATCTCACCTTCTGCGCGCTGCTCCGGGTAGAGCGAATACATTTTATTAAACGTGCGCAGCAGCGTGGATTTACCGCAGCCCGACGGGCCGATAAACGCGGTGACCTGATTGCGGGCAATATCCAGGTTGATATCTTTCAGCGCGTGGAACTTACCATAATGAAAGTTCAGATTACGCACCTGGATTTTACCGGCAGAAGGGGTTGCCATACTCATTGCTCATCTCTCTTATACAGCGCCGCCAGAGCCGCGCCGGAAAATTAGTGTTTGCCTTTGGCGAAGATCATGCGGGCAACAATGTTCAGCAGCAGCACGCACAGCGTAATGATCAGCACGCCTGCCCACGCCAGGCTTTGCCATTCGGCAAACGGGCTCATGGCGAACTTGAAGATAGTGACCGGCAGGTTGGCCACCGGCTGCATCATGTCAGTGCTCCAGAACTGGTTGGAGAGCGCGGTAAACAGCAGCGGAGCGGTTTCACCTGCGATACGCGCAATCGCCAGCAGTACGCCGGTAATGATGCCGGAAACAGACGCTTTCAGCGTGATGGCTGAGATCATCTTCCACTTCGGTGTGCCCAGCGCGTATGCCGCTTCGCGCATGCTGTCCGGCACCAGCCGCAGCATATTCTCGGTGGTACGGATCACAATCGGGATCTGCAGCAGCGCCAGCGCCGCAACGCCTGCCCAGCCGGAGAAGTGCTGCATCTGTGATACCACAATGGTGTAGACAAACAGTCCGACCACGATAGAGGGCGCGGAGAGCAGAATGTCGTTGATAAAGCGGATCACCTCTGCCAGCCAGTTCTTACGGCCATACTCCGCCAGCCAGATCCCGGCCATAATGCCCAGCGGCGTACCGAAAAAGGTGGACCAGAAAATCAGCAGGCCGCTGCCCGCCAGCGCATTTGCCAGCCCGCCGCCGGCGGTGTTGGGCGGCGGCGTTGATTCGGTAAACAGCGACCAGCTCAGCCCGTCGATGCCTTTAGTCACCGTGGTGAACAGGATCCAGATCAGCCAGAAGAGGCCAAACGCCATGGTCAGCAGCGACAGCGTCAGGGCGATTTTATTTTTTGTACTGCGCCACGCCTGCATTTTGCGGCGCGAGGCTTCCAGCTCAGTACGGCTCTGCATTTCAATTGCGGTCATGAACGGGCCCCTTCACTTTTTGCCAGCCGCAGGATCATCAGCTTCGAGATCGCCAGGACGATAAAGGTGATCACAAACAGGATCAGCCCCAGCTCCATCAGCGCAGCGACATGCACGCCCGATTCCGCTTCAGCAAACTCGTTAGCCAGCGCGGAGGTGATACTGTTGCCAGGCATAAACAGCGAAGCGCTGTCGAGCTGGTAGGTGTTACCGATAATAAAGGTCACCGCCATGGTCTCTCCCAGCGCCCGCCCCAGTCCCAGCATCACGCCACCGATGACGCCGTTTTTGGTAAACGGCAGCACGATACGCCAGATCACTTCCCAGGTTGTGCAGCCGATGCCATACGCGGACTCTTTCATCATCACCGGCGTCTGTTCAAAGACGTCGCGCATTACCGAGGCGATATAAGGAATGATCATAATCGCCAGGATGACGCCTGCGGCCAGGATACCGATACCAAACGCCGGGCCGGAGAACAGCGTGCCGACGATGGGAATGTTAGCGAGGACGTTGCCAACCGGCGTCTGAAAATATTCGGCAAACAGCGGCGCGAAGATAAACAGGCCCCACATGCCATAAACAATGCTCGGGATGGCCGCCAGCAGTTCAATGGCGGTGCCCAGCGGACGACGCAGCCAGCCGGGTGCCAGCTCGGTCAGAAACAGTGCGATCCCGAAGCTTACCGGTACCGCGATGATTAATGCGATCAGTGAGGTCACCAGCGTACCGTAAATCGGCACCAGTGCGCCAAACTCTTCGTTTGGTGCATCCCAGGTTTTGGTCCAGAGAAAAGCGAAGCCAAACTTCTGAATGCTGGGCCAGGAGGAGACGATCAGGGAGACAATAATGCCACCCAGCAGCAGCAGGACAATCAGCGCAGAGAGTTTAACCAGCGCGCCAAAAATCATGTCGCCTTGCTTACCCGGTGCTTTGAATGCCGGCTTGGTAGCAGCCATAAAATTCTCGGTTCTCAGAGGATATGCAGGGCGACCAGGCGGCCGCCCCCGGGATACTCAGCCAGTAGCCGAGCCTGACAATGGCTTACTGCCAGAGCGCTTTGCCGCTGCTGTCTTTGATATTCGCTTTCCATGCCGCACGGATCTGCGTCACTACGCTCTCCGGCAGCGCTGCGTAATCCAGCGCCGTGGCGGTTTTGCTGCCGCCTTTATAGGCCCAGTCAAAGAACTTCAGCACTTCTGCGCCCTTCTCCGCATTAGCCTGATCTTTGTAAATCAGGATAAAGGTGGTGGAGGCGATCGGCCACGCGTCGTCACCTTTCTGGAACGTCAGGTCCTGAGCAAACGAGCTGCTCCAGTCAGCGCCTTTGGCGGCGTTGGCAAAGCTGCTTTCACTCGGGGCCACCGGCTTGCCATCCGCATCCAGCAGTTTGGTGTAGGTCAGGTTGTTCTGTTTCGCGTAGGCGTATTCGACATAGCCAATTGAACCCGGCAGACGCTGCACGAAAGCGGCCACGCCATCGTTGCCTTTACCGCCAAGACCGGTTGGCCAGTTAACGGTGTTGCCTTTGCCTATTTTGCTTGCCCAGTCCGTGTTCACTTTGGTCAGATAGCTGGTAAACACAAAGGAGGTACCGGAGCCGTCAGCGCGGCGCACGACGTTGATATTGGTGTCAGGCAGTTTCAGGTTCGGGTTCAGCTTAGCGATCGCCGGATCGTTCCATTTTTTGATGGTGCCGAGGTAGATGTCACCTACGGTTTTGCCATCGAGCGTCAGCTCGCCCGACTTTACACCCGGAATGTTAACGGCCAGCACCACGCCACCGATAACGGTCGGGAACTGGAACAGGCCATTTTTCTGCAGATCTTCCTCTTTCATCGGCGCATCAGAAGCACCGAAATCCACGGTTTTTGCGATGATCTGCTTTACGCCACCCGAAGAGCCGATCCCCTGATAGTTGATTTTGCTACCGGTGGCCTGCTGATACTCTGCTGCCCACTTGGCATAAACCGGGGCCGGGAAGGTCCCGCCAGCGCCGGTCAGATCGGTGGCGGCAAACGCAGAAACTGCGCTGACGGCGAAAGTGGCGGCGAGGATTCGGGCTACGGTGCTACGCATCAGTGTCATGTTCCCTCCGGGGGAGTATAAATCAGGCTTAACGCCGTTTTAGTTGGAGTCAGTGATTGCTGCTGGAGGGAAAATAGGACAGTTTGATGACAGCGAAATGTACGAAATGTGACAGTTTTATGACGAGAATAAAAACCGGGCGGGCCTGTTGCAGGCCCGCCCGGCTTAGCGATTACTCAACGGTAACCGATTTTGCCAGGTTACGCGGCTGGTCCACGTCGGTGCCTTTGATCAGCGCCACATGATAAGAGAGCATCTGCAGCGGCACGGTGTAGAAGATAGGGGCAATCACTTCCTCAACATGCGGCAGTGAAATGATTTTCATCCCTTCACTGTCGCTGAAACCCGCATCGCCATCGGCGAAGACATAGAGCAGGCCGCCGCGCGCGCGCACCTCTTCAATGTTGGATTTCAGCTTTTCCAGCAGCTCATTGTTAGGTGCGACCACGATCACCGGCATATCGGCATCAATCAGCGCCAGCGGGCCGTGCTTCAGCTCACCGGCCGCGTAGGCTTCGGCATGAATATAGGAGATCTCTTTGAGCTTAAGCGCGCCTTCCATGGCGATCGGGTATTGATCGCCGCGGCCAAGAAACAGCGCATGATGCTTGTCAGAGAAATCTTCTGCCAGGCTCTCGATGATCTTATCCTGCGCCAGCATCTGCTCAATACGGCTTGGCAGCGCCTGCAGCGCGTGCACAATCTCATGCTCCGTTTCCGGCTTCATGCCGTGCAGACGACCCAGTTTTGCCACCAGCATCAGCAGTACCGTCAGCTGCGTGGTAAAGGCTTTGGTGGAAGCCACGCCAATTTCCGTGCCCGCTTTGGTCATCAGCGCCAGATCGGATTCGCGCACCAGCGAAGAGCCGGCGACGTTACAGATAGCCAGTGAGCCAAGATAACCCAGCTCTTTGGAGAGGCGCAGCGCCGCCAGCGTATCGGCGGTTTCACCCGACTGCGACAGGGTGATCAGCAGGCTGTTTTTGCGAACTGCGGATTTGCGGTAGCGGAATTCAGAGGCGATCTCAACGTCACACGGGATATTCGCCAGTGATTCAAACCAGTAGCGCGATACCATACCGGAGTTGTAGGAGGTGCCGCAGGCGATGATCTGGATATGCTCTACTTTGCTCAGCAGCGACTCTGCATGCTCACCCAGTTCGCGCAGATCGACAATCCCGTCGTGGAAGCGGCCCGCCAGCGTATTTTTGATAGCGTTGGGCTGCTCGTAGATCTCTTTCTGCATATAGTGGCGATAGATACCTTTATCGCCCGCGTCATACTGCGCGTTTGATTCGATCTCCGCGCGCTGGACCTGATGGCCTTCGCGATCGATGATAGTGACTTCACGGCGGGTAACCTCGGCAATATCCCCCTCTTCCAGGTAAATAAAGCGGCGGGTAACCGGCAGCAGCGCCAGCTGATCGGATGCGATAAAGTTCTCGCCCACGCCACGGCCAATCACCAGCGGGCTGCCGGAGCGCGCGGCCACCAGCACCGACGGATCGCGGCTGTCCATGATGACCATGCCGTAAGCACCGCGCAGCTGAGGGATCACGCGCAGAATAACCTCACGCAGCGTGCCGCCCTGCTTCTGCTCCCAGTGCACCAGATGCGCCACCACTTCGGTGTCCGTCTCGGAGGCAAAATGGTAGCCGCGTTCGATCATTTGCGCGCGCAGCGGCTCATGGTTTTCGATAATGCCGTTATGCACCACGATGATCTGCTCTGAGACGTGCGGATGCGCATTTGCCTCAGAAGGTTCACCGTGCGTGGCCCAGCGGGTGTGGGCAATACCGGTACCGCCAATCAGCGGCTGCTGATCTGCGGCCTCCGCCAGATTAGCCACTTTGCCAACGCGACGCAGACGCGTCACGTGCCCCTGACGATCGACGACCGCCAGACCGGCTGAGTCATAACCGCGATACTCCAGACGACGCAGACCTTCCAGCAGGATCTCTGCAATGTCACGCTGCGCTACTGCTCCAACAATTCCACACATATTCGTTTCCTGACTTCATGGCTTTCGGCCATTGCGTTGTCATCTGACCTGATTTCCGGCTGCGCCGGTTCCCCGAGCCTTGTAGAGAGTGGGGATATCGTTATGGCACTGCTAAACGGGCCGATCTTTGCCGGCCCTTAAAATTTATTTTTTCTTCACCGGGCGCTGCCAGCCCGCTTTCTGCTGCTGTTCTTTGCGGTTGTAGACCAGATCGGCGGCGGTAACATCTTTCATCACCGTAGTACCGGCAGCGATAGTGGCGCCTGCGGCAACGGTGACCGGTGCCACCAGCTGCGTATCCGATCCCACAAAGACGTTATCGCCAATGATGGTTTTAAACTTGTTAGCGCCATCATAGTTGCAGGTAATAGTGCCAGCGCCGATGTTAACGCCCGCCCCTATTTCCGCATCACCCAGGTAGGAAAGATGGCCCGCTTTGGAGCCTTTGCCGAGCGTGGCCTTTTTCATTTCCACAAAGTTGCCGACGTGCGCCTGTTCAGCCAGTTCGCTGCCAGGACGCAGCCGGGCAAACGGCCCGACCGTGCAGGCGGCGGCCAGCGTCGCATCTTCGATGACAGAATAAGGGCTGATCTCACAGTCATCGCCCAGAACGCTGTTTTTGATCACGCAGCCGGCGCCAATTTTTACCCGGTTGCCCAGCGTGACATCACCTTCAATGATGACGCCGATATCAATTTCCACGTCGCGCCCGTGCGCCAGCGTACCACGCAGGTCAAAACGCGCCGGATCGCGCAGCATCACGCCCGCCAGCAGCAGTTTTTCCGCCTGCTCCTGCTGAAAAGTGCGCTCCAGCGTAGCCAGTTGCAGACGATTATTTACACCTTCCGTTTCACTGATACGTGCCGGATGAACGGTATTAATTACGCGGCCTTCCTGATGCGCCATCGCGATAATATCGGTGATATAGAACTCACCCTGTGCGTTATTGTTGTCGAGCTGTGCCAGCCAGCGCCGGAGATCGCCGCCGCTGGCGATCAGGATACCGGTATTGATCTCCTGAATAGCCAGCTGCTCAGCAGATGCATCCTTCTGTTCAACAATGCCGGTCACGATCGTGTTTTCACGCACAATCCGGCCATAGCCGGTGGGGTTATCCAGCACCACGGTCAGCAGCCCGATGCCGCCTTCAGGTTTCGCCGCGCGCAGCTGCTGCAGCGTTGCCTGCGAGATAAGCGGGACGTCGCCATACAGCATCAGAATATCTTCGTCATCCGCAAAGAAGGGCGCTGCCTGCTGCATGGCGTGCCCGGTGCCGAGCTGTTCCGCCTGCAGTACCCAGTTCAGGGCGTTGTGCGCCAGCTTCTGCTGCAGCAGTTCCCCCCCGTGACCATAGACCAGGTGAACCTGACGGGCACCAAGCCCGGTAGCGGCATCAATAACATGCTGCACCATGGGTTTACCTGCCAGCGTGTGCAGAACTTTAGGCAGATCGGAATACATACGGGTGCCTTTGCCAGCGGCCAGGATCACCACACTCATCGCGCTTACAGACATAATTTTCCAGACTCAATTTAACTTTCGAAAGTGTAAGGTTTACCCCTGAGATTACTACATTTTTCTCATGGCGAAATTAGACAACCGGAGGAAAGCGGAAAGGGGAGTCAGGGAGGGTGCATGACAACGGGTTTGCCGGGCGCCGGGCAAAAAAAATGCCAGCCCCGGAGGGCTGGCATTTCATGACGCATAAAGCCTGATTACATCGCTTTTTTGGTCAGCTCGATAACACGCAGTTTCGCGATAGCTTTCGCCAGCTCTGCAGAGGCCTGAGCATAGTCCACGTCGCCGTGGCTGCTGTTCATGTGCTCTTCTGCTTTACGTTTCGCTTCCAGCGCGCGCGCTTCGTCAAGGTCTTCACCACGAATCGCGGTGTCGGCCAGAACAGTCGTGCTGCCCGGCTGTACTTCCAGCACGCCGCCGGAGAGGTAGATATACTCCTCGTCGCCGTGCTGCTTCACGATGCGAATCATGCCAGGCTTGATGGCGGTCAGCAGCGGGGCGTGGCCCGGGTGGATACCCAGCTCGCCTTCGCTACCTGACACCTGGATACGCTGTACCAGACCGGAGAACATCTGCTGCTCCGCGCTGACCACGTCCAGATGATAAGTCATAGCCATACCATTCCTCCCGGGAAACCGTTATTACAGTTTCTTCGCTTTTTCTACGGCTTCTTCGATAGCGCCGACCATGTAGAACGCCTGCTCTGGCAGGTGGTCGAATTCGCCTTCCATGATGCCTTTGAAACCACGAATGGTATCTTTCAGCGTCACGTATTTGCCCGGAGAACCGGTGAAGACTTCAGCAACGAAGAATGGCTGAGACAGGAAGCGCTGGATCTTACGCGCACGTGCCACCAGCAGTTTATCTTCTTCAGACAGCTCGTCCATACCGAGGATGGCGATGATGTCTTTCAGCTCCTGGTAACGCTGCAGCAGTGACTGTACGCCACGTGCGACGTCATAGTGCTCCTGACCCACGATCAGTGGATCCAGCTGACGGCTGGTAGAGTCCAGCGGGTCAACGGCCGGGTAGATACCCAGAGAGGCGATCTGACGGCTCAGCGTAACCGTTGAGTCTAAGTGAGCAAAGGTGGTTGCCGGAGACGGGTCAGTCAGGTCATCCGCAGGAACGTAAACGGCCTGTACGGAGGTGATTGAACCAGTCTTGGTGGAGGTAATACGCTCCTGCAGCACACCCATCTCTTCAGCCAGCGTTGGCTGATAACCTACCGCAGATGGCATACGACCCAGCAGTGCAGATACTTCAGTACCTGCCAGGGTATAACGGTAGATGTTGTCGATGAACAGCAGAACGTCACGACCTTCATCACGGAATTTTTCCGCCATGGTCAGACCGGTCAGTGCTACGCGCAGACGGTTACCCGGCGGCTCGTTCATCTGGCCATACACCAGCGCTACTTTATCGATAACGTTGGAGTCAGTCATTTCGTGGTAGAAGTCGTTACCCTCACGAGTACGCTCACCCACACCAGCAAAGACCGAATAACCTGAGTGCTCAGCCGCGATGTTACGGATCAGCTCCATCATGTTTACGGTTTTACCTACGCCCGCACCACCGAACAGACCGACTTTACCGCCCTTAGCGAACGGACACATCAGGTC
This sequence comes from Pantoea sp. RIT413, assembly GCF_003057675.2. NCBI lineage: Bacteria > Pseudomonadati > Pseudomonadota > Gammaproteobacteria > Enterobacterales > Erwiniaceae > Pantoea > Pantoea sp. RIT413. The sequence continues at coordinate 27,985 of NZ_QBJB02000007.1, read as the reverse complement.
GATAACCTTGATGCCGGTTTCCAGCAGTTCCTGCGAGTTTGACTGATCTTCATAGGAAGGCGCGGCGCGGTGAATAGAGGAGACCTCTACTGCGCTGCCATCTTCTTCTGTCAGGTCGCCTTTCATGTCGATAGGCTCGCCCAGCACGTTCATGATACGGCCAAGGGTCGCTTTACCAACCGGAACCTGAATAGGTTTTTTCAGATCGATTACTTCCAGACCGCGCTTCAGGCCGTCAGAAGAACCCATGGCGATAGTACGTACTACGCCACCACCCAGCTGCTGCTGAACTTCCAGCACCAGACGAGTATCACCATTCTTAACCTCGAGAGCGCTGTATACCTGTGGTACCGCGTCCTGAGGGAATTCGACGTCAACTACGGCGCCGATAATCTGGACAATCTTTCCAGCTGCCATCTTGAATCCTCTACCTAATACGAGAATATCCGGCCGCGCTCGGGCGACAGGATATATGCCTGGTTAAACCGCGGAGGCTCCCGAGACGATCTCGGTAAGTTCCTGGGTGATGCTGGCCTGACGAGCTTTGTTGTAGACCAACTGCAGCTCTTTGATCAGGTTTCCGCCGTTATCGGTTGCGGCTTTCATCGCTACCATACGCGCGGCCTGCTCACTGGCCAGGTTTTCCACCACACCCTGATAAACCTGCGATTCGACATAACGACGCAGCAGCGTATCAAGCAGCGCCTTCGGATCGGGTTCGTACAGGTAATCCCAGGTCTTCGCCTTCATATCTTCTTCACCTTCCGCTGGCGGTAACGGCAGCAGTTGGGTAATGGTCGGAGTCTGAGACATGGTGTTGTTAAACTTGTTGCTGACGATATACAGCTTGTCGATACGGCCTTCATCGTAGGCCTGCAGCATAACTTTTACCGGGCCGATCAGATCGGACAGCGCAGGCTTATCGCCCATGCCGGTAACCTGAGCCACGACGTTACCACCGACAGAGCCGAAGAATGAAACGCCTTTAGAACCGACAATCGCCAGATCGCTCTGAACGCCTTTGTCTGCCCAGCCTTTCATTTCAGCCAGCAATTTTTTGAACAGGTTAATGTTCAAACCACCACAAAGCCCGCGGTCAGTCGAAACGACCAGGTAGCCGACGCGCTTAACGTCGCGCTCATCCAGGTAAGGGTGCTTGTATTCCAGATTACCCAGTGCAAGGTGACCAATCACTTTGCGCATGGTATCTGCATACGGACGGCTGGCCGCCATGCGTTCCTGCGTTTTACGCATTTTGGAGGCGGCGACCATTTCCATCGCTTTGGTGATCTTCTGCGTATTTTTTACGCTTCCGATCTTGGTACGTATTTCTTTTGCGCCGGCCATTAGCTTCTCCTCAAAGCCTTGCGGCCTGTCTTTTCAGACAAGCCGCCAGACATTACCAGGACTGGGTTGCTTTAAACGTTTCGAGCAGGCCTTTCAGCTTCGCTTCGATATCGTTGTTGTAGTTACCCGCCTGGTTGATTTCAGCCATCAGCTCAGCGTGTTCGCGATCGGCGTACGCCAGCAGAGCGGCTTCGAAGCTGCCGATTTTCGCCAGTTCAACGTCGTTCAGGAAGCCGCGCTCAGCAGCAAACAGCACCAGACCCTGCTGCGCAACGGACATTGGCGCATACTGTTTCTGTTTCAGCAGCTCGGTCACTTTCTGACCATGGCTCAGCTGTTTACGCGTTGCATCATCCAGATCGGAAGCGAACTGAGAGAACGCTGCCAGTTCACGATACTGTGCCAGCGCGGTACGAATACCACCGGACAGTTTCTTGATGATCTTGGTCTGTGCAGCACCACCAACACGGGATACGGAGATACCCGGGTTAACGGCTGGACGGATACCGGAGTTGAACAGGTTCGACTCCAGGAAGATCTGACCATCAGTGATCGAGATAACGTTGGTCGGAACGAACGCAGAAACGTCACCAGCCTGGGTTTCAATGATTGGCAGCGCGGTCAGAGAACCGGTCTGGCCTTTCACAGCACCGTTGGTGAAACGCTCAACGTAGTCAGCGCTTACGCGTGATGCACGCTCCAGCAGACGAGAGTGGAGATAGAACACGTCGCCCGGGAATGCTTCACGGCCTGGTGGGCGGCGCAGCAGCAGGGAGATCTGACGGTAAGCGATAGCCTGCTTAGAGAGGTCATCGTAAACGATCAGCGCATCTTCACCGCGGTCGCGGAAGTATTCGCCCATGGCACAACCAGCGTACGGAGACAGGTACTGCAGCGCAGCAGACTCCGATGCAGAAGCCACAACCACGATGGTATTAGCCAGCGCGCCGTGCTCTTCCAGCTTGCGAACCACGTTAGAGATGGTTGACGCTTTCTGACCAATCGCAACGTAGACACACTTGATGCCTGAATCACGCTGGTTGATGATGGCGTCGATAGCCATTGCAGTCTTACCGGTCTGACGGTCACCGATGATCAGCTCACGCTGGCCACGGCCGATTGGAATCATCGCATCGACAGATTTGTAACCAGTCTGAACAGGCTGGTCAACAGACTGACGATCGATAACGCCTGGTGCAATCATTTCAACCGGCGAGAAGCCGTCGTTGTCGATTGCGCCTTTACCGTCGATAGGTGCACCCAGGGTGTTCACCACGCGACCCAGCAGGCCACGGCCAACCGGTACTTCCAGAATACGACCGGTGCACTTAACCTTCATGCCTTCGGCAAGGTCAGCGTACGGGCCCATAACGACCGCACCAACCGAGTCGCGCTCGAGGTTCAGTGCGATAGCGTAACGGTTGCCCGGCAGGGCAATCATTTCACCCTGCATAACATCGGCCAGGCCATGTACGCGGATGATACCGTCACTTACAGAAACAATAGTACCTTCGTTGTGAGCTTCACTCACGACATTGAACTGAGCAATGCGCTGCTTGATCAGTTCGCTGATTTCGGTGGAATTCAGTTGCATATGCTCCAGTCCCCTTAAGACTGCAAGACGTCTGCCAGACGGTCAAGACGGCCGCGCACGCTGCCATCAATCACCAGGTCACCCGCACGGATAACCACACCTGCCAATACAGACTTATCAATTTTGCAATTCAGCTTAACTTTGCGTGACAGACGTTTTTCCATCGCGGTGCTGATTTTGGTCAGCTGGCTGTCACTCAGCGCACTGGCGGAGATTACATCAACTTCGGCTGTCGCTTCATAAGCGTCACGCAGTTGAATAAATTGCTCCAGTACGTCTGGAAGCGCTGTCAAACGTCCGTTCTCCGCCATTACCTTGATCAGGTTCTGAGCGTGTTCATCAAGTTGATCACCACAGACTGCATTGAAAGAGGCAGATAACGCTTCAGGTGCTAAGGCACCAGAGAGTACTTCTGCCATCTGTTCGTTGCGAGCCACTTCTGCGGCAAACGCCAGCATGGTCTGCCAGCGTTCGATACTTTGATGCTCAACAGCAAAGTCAAAAGCTGCTTTGGCGTAGGGGCGAGCTACAGTAATCAGATCAGACATCAGCCCCTCCCTCCTTACAGTTCAGCGACCAGTTTATCAACGATGTCGCTGTTAGCAGCTTCATCCACGGAACGTTCGATGATTTTCTCGGCGCCAGCTAATGCCAGCAACGCGACCTGTTTACGCAGCTCTTCACGTGCACGTGAGCGCTCGGCTTCAATTTCTGCCTGCGCCTGAGTGACGATGCGGTTACGTTCAGTTTCAGCTTCAGTTTTGGCTTCGTCCAGAATCTGGGCACGGCGTTTGTTCGCCTGCTCGATAATGACCTGAGCTTCTTCCTTCGCTTTTTTCAGCTGGTCGGTCGCATTGGCCTGCGCGAGATCCAAATCTTTCTTCGCGCGTTCAGCAGAAGCAAGGCCTTCAGCAATTTCTTTCTGGCGCTTTTCGATGGCAGCCATGATCGGTGGCCATACGTACTTCATGCAGAACGCGACAAACAGGATGAACGCGATGGCCTGGCCGAGGATTGTTGCGTTAATGTTCACAGCACAATGCCTCTTATTAAGTTAACGTGCTCTGCCGCTATCATCGATAAACGGCAGAATCTGTTCCTCATCACACCAGGTGCCATGAGTGAACAATGGCTACAGGCTTTAGGCGACAGCAAACATCACGTAGAGACCCAGACCAACAGCGATCATCGGGATTGCATCCACCAGACCCATTACAACAAAGAACTGCGTACGCAGCAGAGGGATCAGATCCGGCTGACGCGCTGCGCCTTCCAGGAATTTACCTCCGAGGATGCCGATACCGATCGCAGCACCGATTGCCGCCAGACCCATCATCACAGCGGCAGCCATGTACAGCAGATCCATATTCAGGTTTTCCATGACAGTCTCCAGTTTGTTTCAGTTATGCTTAAGTTGTTGAGAAAAAAATCAATGTTCTTCAGATGCCATCGACAGATAGACAATCGTGAGGACCATGAAAATGAAAGCCTGCAGCGAAATAATCAGGATGTGGAAAATGGCCCATGGCACATTCAGCACCCACTGCGACCACCACGGCAGCAGACCGGCAATCAGGATAAAGATCAGCTCACCCGCATACATGTTGCCGAACAGTCGCAGACCGAGTGAAACCGGTTTTGACAGCAGGCTGACACCTTCAAGAATCAGGTTGATGGGGATGAAGATCGGGTGATTAAAAGGCTGCAGAGTCAGCTCTTTAGCAAAGCCGCCTACCCCTTTCATTTTGATGCTGTAGAACAGAATCAAAATAAATACGCCCAGCGCCATAGATAGCGTGATGTTCACGTCTGCTGACGGCACGACGCGCAGCGCCGGCAGGCCCAGATAGTGCTCACCGATAAACGGCAGCAAATCAATAGGCAGCAGATCCATGAAGTTCATCAGGAAGACCCAGACAAAAATTGTCAGAGCCAGCGGGGCGATAACTTTACTTTTACCGTGGTACATGTCGCGAACGTTGCTATCAACAAAGCCGACAACCAGCTCGATAGCCGCCTGCATTTTCCCTGGCACGCCGCTGGTGACGCTTTTCGCCACGCTGCGGAACAGCACAAGGAATAATACTCCCAGTGCAACAGAGAAAAACATGGAGTCCAGGTTTAACGTCCAGAATGTTGCTGGCGCGTCGTGTGCATTCACCAGCTCGAAAGTACGCAGGTCCATCTGAAGATGCGTCAGATGATGTCCTATGTATTCCTGCGGCGTTGAGATTTCTCCTGCGGCCATGATGCCTCTTACCCTTTGTTGTTAATTACAGCCGGTGCGACGATTTGCACCACCAGCACCGATAACCAGGTGATTGCGAGTGGCCAGAAGACCGCTCCGAACCCACCCAACGCCACAGCGAGAAAAATAACGGTGGCGAACACCTTAAGAACTTCACCCAGGGCGAAACTCCAGGCGACACGCCCTTTAGCCGGTGTTTGATCCTGCAGACGCCAGGCTAAAAACGTGAACAGTATGTTTGGCAGCCAGGCTGCCACACCACCCGCGATAGCAGAGGCGCCCCAGGTGACATCTTTCAGGGCAAACAGCGCACCGATTACGACAAACGTCACCAGCTGGACAACCAGAACGGCTCGGGCTAATTTCACACTGTAAAGAGACACTGACATGACGCTTAACTCTCCTGCCCCGAACGGGGTATGTCGCGTGTCGTATAAGACTGCCTTTGCCGTTTTGAGTCAAGCAGCAAAAGCCGTGCAAATTATACGGGCCGCACCTGCGATTTCAATCGCTAAGTAGCGAAAAGGTGAACAATTATTTAAATTTCTTTCTGAAGGGCTATTTTTCCAAAGATTCATAACCCGGAAAGCCATCAGCGACGTTGCCGTTTTCTGGCTAAAGCGCGATATAAAGCGTGCTGCAGATCACATAATAAACAACCAGACGCTGAAAAATTTACCAGAATGCATAATCCGCACTAATAACCAGGGCATGTTAACCATTTAAAATCATGGTTTTATAAATTTAAATCTGCTTCAGCTCACTCTTTTCCGATAAAAACATCCGGTTGACACTGCGGAAAGAATTAAAATCGAAATAATAATATTACGCCCGCCGATTTATTGCCGCGTCATATTTCCCTGCGTGATAATCGAAAGCAGAAAACAGCGGTTATCATGTGACATTAGTGGCAATAAAATGTGAATTAATCGTTAAATGTAACAACGCTTTTCGGATAATTACGGTGAAGGATGTTAACGCCTTTCCCCTCCCCTGCCGAATAAAAGCGTTTGTCACCGCGCGTTCAACCGCTGTTTTTTTATTCAGCCCTGACGATGGTTCCGCTGCCAGAAGCTGAATAAAACCCTGCTTTTTGCAGGCTTATTGCTGCGAAATCACCACAAGATGACGCTCGCCTTCCAGTTCAGGAACGCGCAAGGCTTCAATTTTTTCTACGCTAAAGCCTGCTGGCAACGAAGCGATCTCCTCATCCGGACGCACGCCTTTCAGCGCATAAAAGCGTCCATGCGTTCCGGGCAATGCGCGGCACCAGGTCAGCATATCTTCCAGTGAGGCAAATGCCCGGCTGATGACACCATCAAACGGTGGATCTGCCGGGAACTCTTCAACCCGGCTCTGGACCGGAGTAATGTTAGTGAGTCCTAACTCATGCTGTACCTGACGCAGAAAACGAACCCGCTTACCCAGGCTGTCCAGCAGCGTAAAATGCGCCTGCGGACGGACAATGGCCAGAGGAATGCCCGGCAGTCCTGGTCCGGTCCCTACATCAATAAAGCGCTCCCCCTGCAGATGCGGCTCTACCACCACGCTGTCGAGGATATGGCGTACCAGCATTTGATGCGGATCGCGCACTGAGGTCAGGTTATACGCTTTGTTCCACTTATGTAGCAGCTCCACATAGCCAACCAGCTGCTGTTTTTGTTGATCGGAGAGCGAAATATTTGCTGCGTCAAGCAGCCGGGAGAGTTTGTTAATCACAGCGAGGTTTCCGTTAACAGGGGCAGTCGAAGCTGCCCCGGTGGTCAGTCAGGCGCTTTTACGCAGCAGACCCTGTTTTTTGAGATAGATCAGCAGAATTGAGACCGCAGCTGGCGTGATGCCGGAAATACGCGATGCCTGGCCAATAGAGGTCGGCTTATGGTCGTTGAGCTTGGCGATCACTTCGTTTGACAGGCCATTAACCTGACGGTAATCGAGATCGACAGGCAGCAGCGTGTTCTCATTGCGCAACTGGCGATCTATCTCCTCCTGCTGACGCGCAATGTAACCCTCATATTTAACCTGAATTTCAACCTGCTCGGCTGCCTGTTCATCAGGCAGTGCCGGACCATAGTCCGCCAGCGTCATCAGTCGGGCATAGGTCATCTCCGGACGACGCAGCAGATCCTCTGCGCTGGCTTCTTTTGTCAGCGGTGCGCTGATGATGCTGTTTACGTCAGCCACATTCTCTGACTTCGGATGCACCCACAGGCTGCGCAGACGCTGGCGCTCCTGCTCAATCGCCTCCAGCTTCTGGTTATAGCGCGTCCAGCGCGCATCATCGACCAGTCCCAGCTCGCGGCCCGTTTCAGTCAGACGCAGATCGGCATTATCTTCGCGCAGCATCAGACGATACTCAGCGCGGGAGGTAAACATGCGGTATGGCTCTTTGGTACCCAGCGTGCAGAGGTCGTCGACCAGCACGCCGAGATAAGCCTGATCGCGGCGCGGTGCCCAGCCCTCTTTGTCCGCAGACTGCCGTGCAGCGTTAAGGCCAGCCAGCAGACCCTGGGCTGCAGCTTCTTCATAACCGGTGGTGCCGTTGATCTGGCCGGCAAAGAAGAGACCGTGGATAAACTTGCTCTCCAGCGTGGGTTTCAGATCGCGCGGATCGAAGAAATCGTACTCGATAGCATAGCCCGGGCGCACAATGGTGGCGTTCTCCAGCCCTTTCATTGAACGGACAATCTGCATCTGTACATCAAAAGGCAGACTGGTTGAAATTCCGTTCGGGTAGATTTCATTGCTGGTCAGCCCTTCCGGCTCCAGAAAGATCTGGTGGGCGTTGCGATCGGCAAAGCGCATCACTTTATCTTCGATAGACGGGCAGTAACGCGGACCAATCCCCTCAATGACGCCCGCATACATCGGGCTGCGATCGAGATTATTACGGATCACATCATGCGTCTGTTCGTTGGTATAGGTGATCCAGCAGGGAACCTGCTGCGGATGCTGTGCCACGCTGCCCATAAACGAGAACACCGGCATCGGCGTATCACCGTGCTGTGGCGTCAGTACAGAGAAATCGATCGAACGCGCGTCAATGCGCGGTGGCGTACCGGTCTTGAGACGGTTGACGCGCAGCGGCAGCGCCCGCAGCCGTTTTGCCAGCGGGACAGAAGGCGGATCGCCGGCGCGTCCACCGCTGTAATTATCAAGACCGATATGAATTTTGCCATCGAGGAAGGTGCCAACGGTCAGCACCACGCTTTTAGCCCGGAATTTCAGCCCCATCTGCGTGACGGCACCTACCACCCGATCGTTTTCGACGATCAGATCGTCAACCGCCTGCTGGAAGATCATCAGGTTGGGCTGGTTCTCCAGCGCGGTGCGTACCGCCTGGCGGTACAGTACACGGTCTGCCTGAGCACGCGTAGCGCGCACCGCCGGACCTTTGCTGGCGTTTAGTATCCTAAACTGGATACCTGCCTGATCGATTGCCGTGGCCATCAGGCCGCCGAGGGCGTCCACTTCCTTTACCAGGTGTCCTTTCCCGATACCACCGATTGCCGGATTGCAGGACATCTGTCCCAGCGTGTCGATGTTATGCGTGAGTAACAGCGTCTGCTGACCCATTCGGGCGGCCGCCATAGCGGCTTCGGTACCCGCATGACCACCACCGATTACGATGACGTCAAAAGGATCTGGATAAAACATGAAGTGGGTCCTCGTTAAAGTTCAGACAGGGATCGTTGCCCTGGGCGGTGGATTCTACTGAAATTATGGTTCAGGCGAAAGCGGCGGATCCTGCGTGTTTATAGAAAGGATCTTTACTCTTTTATATGATCTTCTTGTTAGATCTCTTATTAGGATCGCCGGTTTCTGTGGATAACGTGGCAAACCCGTTATTTTACATCAGCCTGGGAAGGATCGTTTGCTGTGAAAGATCGGTGATCCTGATCCAGATAAGCTGGGATCAACTTTGCTGGTTATCCACAGATGAAAAAAGCATCAGCGGTTATTCTTGGGATAACTACCGGTTATACGCATGATTCAGGCTGGTTTATCCACAGGAGATCGGAAGGATCCGGAAGAAATACAGTGTAATCGTCTGGGGATCGTCACTATTTCCCGATCCCCTGCCGGTTATGATCCGTCAGATCTGCTCAATCCAGCCAGCGACCCAGGCTTCAGCGGCATCTTCCGGTATTTCATGCTCAAGCATGTCGATTTCCAGCCGTTCCCCGATGCGCGTTGCGCCCAGCGCGATCAGCTGAGCCTCCAGGGTTTTTATTGCGCCACAGAAAAGATCGTATTCGCGGTTGCCGATGCCTGCTGCGCCAAAGCGCACGGCGGAAAGATCGGGCTTTTCAGTCTGCAGCGCTTCATAAAAGGGCAGCAGATTGTCCGGCAATTCACCGGCGCCGTGTGTGGACGTTACCACCACCCAGATACCCGAATCAGGCACCTCATCAAGCGCCGGGCCGTGCAGTACGCTGGTTTTGAAGCCCGCATCCTGCAGCTTCTCTTCTAAATGTTCTGCGACATATTCGGCACTGCCAAGGGTACTGCCGGTGATTAAGGTAATATCAGCCATGATCGTCTCCCGCACTAAAGGCAGGCATTGTACGCTGTGATCAAGCCGTGATCCACCTGTGGAAAACAGGGTTAATAAAAGAAAGCATCCGCCGACAAACCGGATACCGCGCCGGATCGCTGCTGCATAACTTTATGCACAGGCTGGTGCGGTTCAGGGCTTGATGGTACGCATGATCGGGTTTTGCAGCGAGATCAGCGTCTCAGTGGACTGGATCTCATCAATAGTCTGGATCTTGTTGATCAGCACCTGCTGCAGCGCATCGATAGATCGGCACATGACCTTAATAAAGATGCTGTAGTGACCGGTGGTATACCAGGCTTCAACCACCTCATCCAGCGCTTCAAGCTTGCTGAGCGCTGCCGGATAGTCTCGTGCGCTCTTCAGAATGATGCCAATAAAGCAGCAAACATCGAATCCCAGCTGGCGTGGATCGATTTCCACGCGCGTACCGAGAATAATGCCGGCCTGACGCATTTTCTCAACGCGGACATGAATAGTGCCGGGGCTGACATTGAACTGCTTTGCCAGCTCTGCGTAAGCCGTGCGGGCGTTCTCCAGCAGCGCATTGAGTATGCCGCGGTCGAGATTATCCAGTTGCAGATGTTCTGCCATCATCCTTCCTCTTAAATTCGTCTTCGCTGAACAGAGGTGAATGTGCAGGAATTTAGCGGGGCAGGCAAGATGCAGACTGCGGGCATGCCGCAGTCTGCACGCTTTTAGCGCTTACGCCAGAGCGTAAGCTGCGCCTGAGTATGCTGAAACTTGCGTGCGGTTTCGCGGATCACAAAGGGAACATCCTGCGGCGGCGCGATTTCATCAAACTCGTCGCGCAGAAGGCGCTGCAGTGCCTGGCAGGTGGTCAGCGCTTCGCCGTTTTCGCGGATACCGCCCAGCCAGTTCTCTTTCGGCGTGAACTCCTCAAGCCAGGTGTAAGGTGAAGAGATCGCCAGCACGCCGCCCTGACGGATCATCGGTGCGATATCCTGCAGGAAACGCTTTGGCTGACGCAGACGATCAATCAGATTGGCGGCCAGCACCAGATCGTACCGATCCGGCTGCGGCTTCAGGTTGCAGGCGTCACCCTGAACGAATTGGATCCGCTCCGCCTGCTGCCGGTCCGTGCCGATCTCCTTCAGGCGCACCTGGCGATACGCCACCAGCTCGCCCTCCTCCGGTACCACGTAGCGGAAATCCTCACCGGAGGTGAGCTGCAGCGCCACGTCGATAAAGCGTGCGGAGTAGTCCATGCCGGTAACGGCAGCAAAGTGACGCGCCAGAGCAAAGCTGGCGCGACCGGTGGCACAGCCGATATCCAGCGCATGCTCGCGCTGATGGCAGTGCGGCAGCACCAGCTCAATCAGTTTTTCGGCATAATTTTCCACGCCGTAGTAGCCAGGCCCGTACTGGAAATCGAGATACTGCGACACCATGCCGTCGGTTTCATACGGGTTAAGCTGCATACTCTCCTGATGCGCTGACACCACGTAACGGAAGCCGGCATGCTGGAAAAAGTGGCGGCGAAACGCGTAGCGCGACGATTTTAACGCCTCGTTACCGGTTGAGATCCAGCTGCCGCCTTTGATGATGGCATGCTTGCCGTCAAAGGTAGGCGTGGAAAAATCGTCATACAGCGGATGGACGCGAAATCCTTCAAAGCCATTGATGGGCGTGGTGGTCCACTGCCAGACGTTCCCCACCAGATCAAAGAACGCGCCCTGGGAAAAATGATCCACCGGACAGGAGGAGGCCCAGTACGCGAGATTGATATTACCGGGTGCCTGCTCCCAGTCTGGCTGATCGCCGCTGACCTGTTCGCGCAGCAGCATATATTCCGCCTCACATGGCAGCTGAATTGTCTTACCGCTTTTGTCTGCCAGCCAGCGGCAGAAGGCGGCCGCTTCCAGCTGATTAACTTCAGCCGGCCAGTCCCACGGCATCGGGACTTCCTGCGTCATCAGGCGCAGGCGCAGCGCGTCAGGTTGGGTGATATCACCGACCCAGAAAGCAGGCATCTGCGCCCCGGCAAATGTCCGCCAGCCCTCTCCCTCTTCATCCCACCAGCGCGCCGTCTGATAGCCACCGGCAGCGACAAACTGATAAAACTCCGCGTTGCTGACCAGCATTTTGCTGGCCTGGAAGGGGCCGAGCTCGGTTTTCTGATGGCCATACTCATTGTCCCAGCCATAAGTCTCATCCGTTTTTCCCTGCAGCACCGATCCACCCGCCAGCGCAATCAGACTGTTTTCCGGCACCGCGGCGCGATCGTGACGCGCCAGCGGGCAGGCAGGCCAGACGGGCTGCGGCTGCACCCACTCCAGCGGCAGCTGGCGGATCAGCACGCTGGAGGTTTCCAGATGGATGCGCTCATGCTCAATGCCCATCAGGATCACCCAGGCCGGACTCTCCCAGCCGATCGGCAGCTCAAGCGGCATCGTACGGATAAAATCAGTCACCAGCGCTTTCACTTTGCCGCGGTAGTCGCGCACTTCTGCCACACCGGGCCAGTCGTAGTGGGCGTCATTGAGATCGTCCCAGCTCATCTCATCCACACCAATCGCCATCATCGCCTCAATGCGCGCGTCAACACGGCGATCGAGATAGCGTCCAGCCATCAGCTTGTTGATATAGAAAGATGCGGTATGGCCAAAATAGAAAATCAGCGGATGGCGCAGCGAAATCGCTTTATTAAACCAGGCGCGCTCATCGCTCAGGCAGTCGAACAGGCTTTCATACAGCGTCCAGGTCTGAGTGAAATAGGCGAGCAGTTCGGCACGTTTCTCTTCAGCGGTGCCACCGGAAAGGCGCAGGGTGCGGGTCGGAGCAGGCAGCTGGCAGGGCAGATCGGCGATTGTCACAGTGAACTCCATAAAGCTGAATAAACACAGCGGGTCATTCACTATAGCAAACAGGCGTGTCTGTCAGATGAATCAGCGCGTCCAGCGACGCAGCAGGCGGCTTTTCAGCCCGGTATCGAAGCGCCAGATATGATCGAAGATGCGCAGAATGCCGGGTTTGCCATGCGCTGACATCGCCACGGCGTGAAACCGCTGCTGCTGCATCCGCTGTCGCTGCTTTATGGTCTTAATCAGCTCTTCCGGCAGGCGCTGGGCGATAAAGTCCGACACGATCACCGCGTCTGCCTCCTGCCACTGGCTGCCTTCCATGCGCTGCACCACGGCACTCAGGCAGGCCGTCAGATCGGTACCGCCGCGAAAACGCTGGCTGAGGAAACGAATCGCCTGTTCAATGCCGTTATCGGCGGTCAGCTCATAGCCGACCACCTCATGGGCAAACAGCATAATGTAGCAGCGACGCCGATCTGCCAGGGCGATTTTCAGCAGCGCAAGGCAAAAGGCCTTGGCGCAGCGTTCATTAAACCCGCCCATAGAGCCGGACGTATCCACGCAGACAATAAACGGACCGCGCGGCTCTGTTTCATGCTGCTGATGGCTCACCGGCCGCAGCGCGGTTTTTTCGTGCCAGGCATCACCCTGCAGGCGATAGGTCAGCAGGCGTTTTTCTACCAGACGCCGGTAAAATTCCAGCTCCAGTTCACTGATACTGAGCGCGGCCAGTTCCGGCGGCAGCAGGCGCAGCACATCATCGCTCTGATGAATGCCGCTGACCTCTTCCGGCACGTTATCTGGCTCATGCACCAGCTGATGAAACGCTTCCAGCGGCGCATCGCGTGACGGCACCGATTTGGCTTCGCGGCTGCGGCCCAGCTGCTGCGCCAGCTGCATCAGCTCCGGCTGCTGCGCCAGAAACGCACCATATTGCACAATTAGTGTGTAGTCGCCTGGCTGCAGCGAGGCTTTGCTGAGATCCCACAGCCGGCCGGCGGCGGCCTCATCTTCATCGCTCAGCACCGGCGCCAGCTGGCCGCTCAGCGCCATACGCTGCTGCAGTTCCGCCAGCAGCCGTTCACGCTGCGCCTCCAGCAACGTTTCATTCAGCGTCAGCGTCTGCAGCGTCAGGCTCAGTCGCCAGCGCTGCAGGAACAGCCGGTGCTGCGCGTTGCTCAGTTCCGGGCCTTCATTACGCTGCAGCAGCGTCCCGGCTTCGGTGAGAAAAGGGGATGGCAGCTTCTGCAGCTGCTCAAGGAGGTGCGGCAGTTGAGCGCTGAAATCACGGCTGCTGAGCAGCTGTAACCGCTCAAACAGCTGAAACTCCTGCGCCAGCACGGCGGGCACGGGCGTCGATCTCATCTGCCCGGCGATTTCAGCGCGCCAGCGCGGCAGATCGCGCAGCATCGCCTGCTTCATGCGGGGAAATTTTTCGAAAAACAGCGTCAGCTGCGGTGTGGCCAGCAGCGCCAGAATCAGCTCATCAATCAGCTCCGTTTCACCAATTGAGAGCAGTGTGCTGAGCGTCTCCAGCGAGATCATTTCCGCGCCTGTTTCAGCTGCTCGGCGACATCCTGCAGGCTGGTCTCAATGCGTGCCAGCCAGTCATCGCTGATAAACAGGCAGCGCTGATGCTGGCTGAACAGCGCCCGCTGCGCCCGCAGGCGGGCCTCAAGCGCATCATATTCATCAACGATTTCCGGCGGCAGCGCCTGCAGGCTCGCCGCTCCGGGCAGCGTCAGGCGCGCAGACTGCAGGCTGACATCGCGTAGCGTCAGGCAGTGATGGGTATCGACCACCAGATCGAGTGACTGTGCAAAGCCGATGCCGTTCAGCTTGCCGCGTATATCTCCGCCTTTCAGCAGCCACTGTACCAGGGCCTCACGGCTTACCACTATATGGCTGACCTGCATATCGTGCAGCGTCAGCGGCTGCTGCAGCATCAGGGTCAGCTGTTCGCCGGCAACCGACTCCGGCAGCTCATAATGTGGCTTACGGCTGAACATGCCGCTGTGTTTCTCCAGCGTCAGCGCCTGCGCCACGCTCTGCTGCTGCTGCAGTGCCAGACGCTGCGCATTGATCTGCTGCAGCCGGTGCAGCATCGCCTGCTGCTGCCAGGCGTGCTGCGTCATCAGCGCATCCATTTCCCGGTCCAGCAGCGTCATCGAAGCGATGTCGTGCCAGAGGCAATCTTTGAGCAGAACCAGATCGATAGGCGCAATCGCCGTGCGCCCGCTGTAAAAGGCGCTGGCCTGCAGCAGATGAATCGCTTTTTTCCAGCGGCGGTCAGAGATGTAGGGCGCATCCGGCAGGTTTTCCAGCTGCTGACGCAGCTGATAGATAAGCTCAAACACATCGTCAGGCAGCTTTACCTGACTGATGCCCTTTTGCCACTGCAGATACTCTTCATCGCTGATGCAGAGCGACTCCGCGACCGGATTGACGTTCTCATCCTGCTGGTGGGTCAGCATGCTGCGAAAATTTTGCTTCTCATGTACGTTATCGAGCCACAGGCGGATAAGCATGCGGTCATAGAGCGCTTCAAGGCCGCTGTCAGCTTCCGGCAGCTCGTTTGAGGCGGTCACCAGCAGACGCATCGGGATCGCCTCTTCGCAGTCGCCGTTCCGGAAGCGGCGTTCGTTAATGGCGGTCAGCAGCGTGTTCAGAATGGCCGGACCCGCTTTCCAGATCTCATCCAGAAAGACGATCTCCGCATCCGGCAGATAGCCTCTGGTCAGACGCTGATAGCGGCCCTCATCTTTCAGTGCCTGAATCGACAGCGGGCCAAACACCTCTTCCGGCGTGGAGAAACGGGTCATCAGATATTCAAACGCACGGGCGTGCTGGAAAGCATATTTAAGGCGACGGGCAATCAGGCTTTTGGCAATGCCGGGCGGGCCGAGCAGAAAAACGCTTTCGCCGCTTAACGCTGCCAGCAGGCAGAGGCGAATGGCATGGTGCCGTTCATACAGCCCTTTTTCCAGCGCATTACTCAGTCGGGAAATTCTTTCTGCCAACAGATGGGGTTGAGCCATAATCACATCATTGTCCTTCTGAACCTGGTGCCGTTACGGTCTGGCGAGCGCAATACTCTACTGTTTATCATGCTTGAATGCGTTGATAGCCGTCAGCTTTTTTGTTTCAGAAGGTTGTGGCAGCACAACGTGCGGTTTTCAGCCCGTTTTCTGCAGGATTTTCGGCGAAAAAGCAGAGTACGCTGCGTATTATCATCAGCGCTGTCTGTTGGTTTCTGCCAATTATGTGCATACTGTGCGCTTTTTGATGGCCTGAGTCGCAACGGCTCCAACACAAGACACCCTATGAGCTCGGATAAGAAACAGTCTCTTAGCGCCGTCACGCTGGCTGCAATCGGCGTGGTCTATGGCGACATTGGCACCAGCCCGCTGTATACCTTACGTGAATGCCTTTCCGGCCAGTTCGGCTTTGGCGTTGAACGCGAAGCGGTATTCGGCTTTTTATCGCTGATCTTCTGGCTGCTGATTCTGGTGGTTTCGCTGAAATATATCAGTTACGTCATGCGCGCGGACAATGCGGGTGAAGGCGGAATTCTGACGCTGATGTCGCTCGCGGGTCGTCACACCGGCGCGCGTGCCACAGCCGTTCTGGTGATCATGGGGCTGATCGGCGGCAGCTTCTTTTATGGTGAGGTGGTGATCACCCCGGCCGTATCCGTGCTCTCAGCGATTGAGGGACTGGAGATTGCCGCGCCCGGTCTCGACACCTGGATCGTCCCGCTGGCGATCGCCGTGCTGACGCTGCTGTTTATAATCCAGAAACAGGGCACCGGTATCGTAGGCAAGCTGTTTGCGCCGGTTATGCTGGTATGGTTTCTGGTGCTGGCCGTGCTGGGCGCGCGCAGCATCCTGAATAATCCTGATGTACTGCACGCGATCAATCCTTACTGGGCGCTGCACTTCTTTGTTCAGTATAAGTCGGTCTCCTTTTTTGCGCTGGGTGCGGTGGTACTGGCGATCACCGGCGTGGAAGCGCTTTATGCGGACATGGGACACTTCGGCAAATTTCCGATCCGTCTGGCGTGGTTTGTGGTGGTGCTGCCTTCGCTGGTGCTGAACTATTTTGGCCAGGGTGCGCTGCTGCTGGCGCATCCGGAAGCGATAAAGAACCCGTTTTTCCTGCTGGCACCGGACTGGATGCTGATCCCGATGCTGCTGCTCGCTACGCTGGCGACGGTTATCGCCTCACAGGCGGTGATCTCCGGCGTCTTTTCCCTGACGCGTCAGGCGGTGCGGCTCGGTTATCTGCCGCCGATGCGCATTGTTCACACCTCTGAAGAGGAGTCAGGACAGATCTACATTCCTGTCATTAACTGGCTGCTCTACGCCGCGGTGGTGATTGTGATTGTTGGTTTTGAGCACTCCAGTAATCTGGCGGCGGCCTACGGCATTGCCGTGACCGGCACTATGGTGCTGACGGCGATCCTCTGCGCCACGGTGGCGATTCAGAACTGGCACTGGAATCGCTATCTGGTCATGCTGATGCTGGCCGCGATGCTCTGCATTGATGTGTCGCTGTTCTCCGCTAACCTGATCAAAGTCTTCTCCGGCGGCTGGCTGCCGCTGACGCTGGCGCTGATGATGTTCATCATCATGACGACCTGGAAAAGTGAGCGCTTTCGTCTGCTGCGCCGCATGCATGAGCACGGCAATTCGCTCGATGCGATGATCGCTTCACTGGAGAAATCACCGCCGGTACGCGTATCGGGTACGGCGGTATATATGTCGCGTGCGCTGAACGTGATCCCTTTCGCGATGCTGCATAACCTCAAGCACAACAAAGTGCTGCATGAGCGCGTGGTGCTGCTGACGCTGCGTACGGAAGATTCACCCTATGTGCATAACGTACGCCGGGTCACCATTGAACAGCTGTCGCCTACGTTCTGGCGCGTGGTGGCGAGCTACGGCTGGCGCGAGACGCCAAACGTGGAGGAGATTTTTCACCGCTGCGGGCTGGAGGGGCTTAACTGCCGGATGATGGAGACCTCATTCTTTATGTCGCATGAATCGCTGATCATCGGTAAGCGGCCCTGGTATCTGCGCCTGCGCGGCAAACTGTTCCTGACGCTGCAGCGTAACGCGCTGCGCGCGCCGGATCAGTTTGAAATCCCGCCTAACCGTGTTATCGAGCTGGGTACGCAGGTCGAGATTTAGCGCCGCTGCGTTGCCGGATTAGCGTGATGCGCAGCCCCTGCGGCACGGCGTGACTGAAGTGCAGCTGCAGATCGTGCAGCTGCGCAATATTTTTCACAATCGACAGCCCCAGGCCGCTGCCGCTCTGTGCCTGGCCGGGCGGACGCCAGAAGCGTTCGCCGAGCCGCGCCAGCTGCTCGTCCGATACGCCCGCACCATTATCTTCAACCACTATGCTGTCCGTCTCCAGCCGCAGCGCTATCCGGCTCTGTGCCGGCGCATAGCGCAGCGCATTATCCAGCAGATTACGTATCATCAGGCCCAGCAGCAGCGGATGACCGTTCATCACCGGCGCGGCATCGCTGGTCAGTGTTATCTCTGTCTGCTGCGCGGCGGCCTGCGGCAGATGTTCAGCGACCAGCGCCTGCAGCAGCGGGAGCAGCGCGACCGGCTGAAATTCACTGCGCAGATCGTCCGCTTCAACGCGCGACAGCGTCAGCAGCTGATCCACCAGCCGGGTCGCACGGATAATACCGCTATCGAGCTGCTGCAGCGCCCGCCGTCGCACCTGCTCATCATCTTCGGCCAGCTGGATCACCTCACTTTGCACGCGCAGGGCAGCCAGCGGGCTGCGCAGTTCATGGGCGGCATCGGAGGTGAAGCGACGCTCGCGCTGTACCAGCTGCGCCGTGCGTCCGAAGAGATCGTTGAGCGCCGCTACCAGCGGCTGTACCTCACGCGGCAGATGCGTAACCGGCAGCGTGGTCGCGTCATCCGGCGCACGCTGCTGCAGCCGGTGCGCCAGCTGCTTCAGCGGCCGCAGTTCATACCACACCAGCAAGAGCAGCAGCAGCAGCATAAACGGCATCGCGACAAGCCACGGCAGCAGGGCGGCGGACGCCAGATCGAGCGTCATATCATCCCGGTACTCCTGCTCCTGCCCCACTACCACGCGATACTGTTTATCGGGTGACGTCAGCCAGAGCAGACGCCAGCGCTCATCGTCATCACGCAGCTGCCCGTCACGAAAGCCGTCGCGTCGCGTATCGAACGATAACCCGCGCCCGTTCTCGCCGTCGTTGAGCAGCGGCGTACCGTCGGTGCGGAACACCGCAAATGCCAGGGCGTCATCATCCTGATCGCCGCGGTGATGGCGTAAAAGGGTTTTGGTTTTCGGTAATGCCGCGTGATGCAGGCTGGTGGGGTCGAGCGCCAGCAGCCGTTTGGCAAACAGCATCTGCTGGGTATCAAACAGTTCATTAACCGTGTCGCGCGTCTGCTGCCACGCGCTCCAGCCGGCGCTGGCACCGCACAGCAGGATCAGCAGCACAAAACCCGTTGCCAGGCGCACAAACAGGCTCATTCTGCCGCTCCCAGCGTATAGCCAATACCGTGCACGGTGCGGATAAACTGACTGCCCAGCTTTTTGCGCAGATGATGAATATGTACTTCTACCGCGTTGCTGGAGACATCGTCATCCCAGCTGTAAAGCTTCTCTTCAAGCTGGCTGCGCGTCAGCACCTGAGCCGGATGTCGCAGAAACAGCTCCAGCAGCGCCAGTTCGCGGCTTTTCAGTTCAAGCGGTTCGCCATTGAGCAGAACGCTGTGGCTGGCGGGCTGCATGACAACATTGCCGTGCCGCAGCTCAGGCTGCAGCTGGCCATGCCGGCGGCGGATCAGCGCCTGCAGTCGCGCAGCCACTTCAGTCAGTGCGAACGGTTTGCAGAGATAGTCATCGGCACCCAGCTGTAAACCCTGTACGCGCTGGTCCAGTGCGTCGCGCGCGGTGAGGATCAGCACCGGAATATCCGCGCCTGCAGCGCGCCACTGGCGCAGAATCTCCAGCCCGTCGCGTTCCGGCAGCGACAGATCCAGCACCACTGCATCCCAGGGCGCTGCGCTCAGCGCCTGACATCCGGCCTCACCGGATATAAACCAGTCGACGCTGAATCCCAGTTTTGTCAGGCCAACCTTCAGCCCGTCGCCAATCAGCGTGTCATCTTCAATCAACAGAATTCGCATTGTGCTCTCCCCCGGCTACAGGCGAGTTATACGAAGCCCGTCCGGGCTTGTACAGGCCAGCAGCGCGATTTTCAGCTATTTTTCACGCAACGGTAAAAAACAGCGCTCCTTAAGATCCTGTTAAGAACTCTCTGGTCTACTGCTGATATTCCACCTGTTCACAGAAATGAGGTAACTAATGAAAACACGTATCGCGTTACTGACCCTGATTGCCCTGGCCACCGCACCGGTACTTGCTGCGCCGCAGGGCGGCTTTATGGATCCCGCTGCGCCAGCCGCACAAAGTAATCAGGCGGGCGGTTTTAAAGCGGGCGAAGCCAGCGTCGTGACGGTAAAACAGGCTGAAGAGATGAAAGATGACAGCTGGATCACCGTGCGCGGGACGCTGGAAAAGCAGACTGGCGATGAAGATTATCTGTTCCGCGACAGCAGCGGCACCATGAAAGTGGAAATTGACCACAAGCGCTGGAACGGCGTGACCATTACGCCAAAAGATCGCGTCGAACTGACGGGCGAGCTGGATAAAGATTTCAATGCCACTGAGCTTGATGTGAAACAGGTTCGCAAACTGCCATAACTCTGTTGTGAAGCCACTGCCTGAGTGGCTTCATTTATTCTGATGGGCCCATATCATCCTGCTCCCTGCCTCTCTGTACTCCCTTACCCAAATTTTTCCGGCTGACAGCGAAACGTTTCGATGGCGATCACACTTCCGTGATGGTGTCATTGCGTTACTATGCTGCTTTTATACACTGCTCCACAGCGAAACGTTTCGCTGTGGAGTGGATGAAATGAAAAAAGGTCGCCTGTTACACGCTGAACTCTCTCATGTGATTGCCCGCCTCGGGCATACCAATACGCTGACTATTGCGGACGCGGGCCTGCCTGTTCCGCACGGCCCCCGGCGTATTGACCTGGCGTTAACGCCCGGTACGCCCGGATTTTTACAGGTTGTGGAGGTAGTCACACAGGAGATGCAGGTAGAAAGCGCCCTGATTGCGGAGGAGATAAAAGAACATAATCCGCAGCTTCACAGCCAGCTGCTCGCCGTGCTCGAAGCGTTGCAACAGCACCAGGGGAATAGCATCACCGTCCGTTACATCAGTCATGAACAGTTCAAACAACAGACGCAGTGCAGCCAGGCGGTCATTCGCAGCGGAGAGTGTTCTCCGTATGCGAATGTCATCCTGAGCGCCGGCGTCACCTTCTGAGGCCGCTATGCAACCCTTACTGCAACTTAAAGGAATCGAAAAGTCGTTTCCTGGCGTAAAGGCGCTGAATGGTGCCTCGCTGGCGGTCTACCCGGGGCGCGTTATGGCGCTGGTAGGCGAAAACGGGGCCGGTAAATCCACCATGATGAAGGTGCTGACCGGCATCTACACCATGGACGCCGGCTCGCTGCAGTGGCTGGGTGAAGCTGTCGCCTTCTCCGGCCCTAAAGCGTCGCAGGAGGCAGGCATCGGCATTATTCATCAGGAGCTTAATCTGATCCCGCAGCTGAGCGTGGCGGAAAATATTTTCCTCGGCCGGGAGTTTGTAAACCGGTTTGGCCGTATCGACTGGAAAAAGATGCATCGCGAGGCAGAGTCGCTGCTTAAGCGTCTTAACCTGCGTTTCAGCAGCCACAAACTGGTGGGCGATCTCTCAATTGGCGACCAGCAGATGGTAGAGATTGCCAAAGTACTGAGTTTTGAATCACGCGTCATCATCATGGATGAGCCGACGGATGCGCTGACGGATACCGAAACGCTGTCGCTGTTTCACGTTATCAATGAACTGAAAGCGCAGGGGTGCGGCATTGTCTATATCTCGCACCGTATGAAAGAAATTTTTGAGATCTGCGATGACGTAACCGTATTTCGTGACGGGCAGTTTATTGCCGAACGCGCCGTCAGCGATCTGAGTGAAGAGCAGCTGATTGAGATGATGGTGGGACGCAAGCTGGAAGATCAGTATCCCCATCTCGATCAATCGCCCGGTGAAATCCGTCTGCAGGTTGAAAAGCTCTGTGGCTCAGGCGTGGAGGATGTCAGCTTTACCCTGCGCAAAGGTGAAATTCTGGGGATTTCAGGGCTGATGGGGGCCGGGCGAACGGAGCTGATGAAAGTGCTGTATGGCGCCCTGCCGCGCCGCAGCGGCAGCGTCACGCTCAATGGCCGTACCGTGACCGTACGTTCGCCGCAGGAGGGGCTCGCCAGCGGTATCGTTTATATCTCTGAAGATCGTAAGCGCGACGGACTGGTGCTGGGAATGTCGGTAAAAGAGAACATGTCGCTGACGGCGCTGCGCTATTTCAGCCACGCCGGCGGTAACCTGAAACATGCGGAAGAGCAGCTGGCGGTAGGCGATTTTATCCGCCTGTTCAATGTAAAGACGCCCTCAATGATGCAGCCAATTGGCCTGCTCTCCGGCGGTAATCAGCAAAAGGTGGCGATTGCCCGCGGCCTGATGACCCGTCCGGACGTGCTGATCCTGGATGAACCCACGCGCGGTGTCGATGTGGGTGCCAAAAAAGAGATTTATCAGTTAATTAATCAGTTCAAAGCGGAAGGGCTGAGCATCATTCTGGTGTCATCGGAAATGCCGGAAGTGCTGGGCATGAGCGATCGCATTCTGGTGATGCATGAAGGCCATATCAGTGGCGAATTTTCCCGTGAGCAGGCTACCCAGGAATCCCTGATGGCGGCGGCGGTCGGTAAGCAACACAGCGAGGATTTAGTCGTATGAGTACCCACACCCTACCCGCCAGCCGCCGCTGGTTCAGTAAAAGCTGGCTGCTGGAGCAGAAGTCACTGATTGCGCTGATTGTGCTGATCGCCGTGGTCGCCAGCCAGAGCCCGAACTTCTTTACGCTGGCCAACATGTTCAACATTCTGCAGCAGACCTCGGTCAACGCCATTATGGCGGTGGGCATGACGCTGGTGATCCTGACGTCAGGCATCGACCTGTCAGTGGGATCGCTGCTGGCGCTTACCGGCGCGGTTGCCGCGTCTATTGTCGGCATGGAGGTCAATGCGCTGGTTGCCGTTGCCGCTTCCCTGGCGCTGGGCGCGTTTATTGGCGGCATCACCGGCGTGATAGTTGCGCGCGGCAGGGTGCAGGCGTTTATCGCGACGCTGGTAATGATGCTGCTGCTGCGCGGTGTCACCATGGTCTATACCGACGGCAGTCCGGTGAATACCGGCTTCAGTGAAAACGCCGATCTGTTTGGCTGGTTCGGTATTGGTCGCCCGCTGGGGATCCCGACGCCGGTATGGCTGATGGCACTGGTATTCGCGCTGGCGTGGTACATGCTGCATCACACGCGTCTGGGTCGCTATATTTATGCGCTGGGCGGTAATGAAGCCGCTACCCGGCTATCAGGCATCAGCGTTAACCGCGTCAAAATTACCGTTTATGCGCTGAGTGGCCTGCTGGCGGCGCTGGCGGGCACGATTGAAGTCGCCCGTCTCTCATCAGCACAGCCTACGGCTGGCACCGGTTATGAACTGGATGCGATTGCTGCAGTGGTACTGGGCGGCACCAGCCTGGCAGGCGGTAAAGGCCGTATTATGGGTACGCTGATTGGCGCGCTGATTCTGGGCTTCCTGAATAATGGCCTGAACCTGATGGGCGTATCTTCCTACTACCAGATGATTGTTAAAGCCGTCGTGATTTTACTGGCGGTGCTGGTAGATAACAAAAGCAGTAAATAACTCTGACCCTCACACAGGATCCTGTAAATGAAAAAATTAACTGCACTGGCCGTCATTCTTGGTGCCACCCTGAGTGCCGGCGCAATGGCCAAGGATACGATTGCGCTGGTGGTTTCTACCCTCAATAACCCCTTCTTTGTCTCGCTTAAAGATGGCGCTCAGAAAGAAGCGGACAAGCTTGGCTACAACCTGGTGGTGCTGGACTCCCAGAACAACCCGGCAAAAGAGCTGGCTAACGTGCAGGATCTGACCGTTCGCGGCACTAAGCTGCTGCTGATCAACCCGACAGATTCCGACGCTGTTGGCAACGCCGTAAAAATGGCTAACCAGGCAAATATCCCGGTGATCACGCTGGACCGTATGGCAGCACAGGGCAAGGTAGTGAGCCACGTCGCCTCTGACAACCGCTTTGGCGGTAAAATGGCGGGCGATTTTATTGCGAAAAAAGTGGGTGACGGCGCAAAAATCATTGAGCTGCAGGGCATCGCCGGCACATCAGCCGCACGCGAGCGCGGTGAAGGTTTCAAGCAGGCCGCTGATGCGCACAAATTTGCTATTCTTGCCAGTCAGCCGGCTGACTTCGATCGTACTAAAGGGCTGAACGTGATGCAGAACCTGCTGCAGGCGCATCCGGATGTGCAGGCGGTGTTTGCACAAAACGATGAGATGGCGCTGGGTGCGCTGCGTGCGCTGCAGACCGCCGGTAAAACCGATGTGCTGGTGGTTGGATTTGATGGTACGGCTGACGGCGTGAAAGCGGTAGAGTCCGGTAAACTGACCGCAACCGTGGCGCAGATGCCGGATAAGATTGGTATGATTGGCGTGGATACCGCAGACAAAGTGCTGAAAGGTGAAAAAGTGCAGGCGATCAACCCGGTTGACCTGAAACTCGTCACTAAATAAAACCAAAGAAAAGCGTGGCCTCGCGTCACCCTCAGGGTGGCGCAACTTCCTGGATCTCTCCCTATGAGTAAATGCGCAAAACTGGCGGTAATGGGCAGCATCAACGCCGATCATATCCTGAACCTGAGTCACTTCCCGCGCCCCGGTGAAACCGTTATCGGTAAGGCGTATCAGATTGCGTTTGGCGGCAAAGGCGCTAATCAGGCGGTGGCAGCCGGACGCGCGGGTGCTGATATCGCCTTTATCGCCTGTGTAGGTGGCGATGACACGGGCGAACGCATCTGTGAACAGCTGCAGCGCGACAATATTGATATCGCGCCGGTTGAAGCCATCCCGTCAGAGGCAACCGGCGTGGCGATGATCTTCGTCAACGGTGAAGGTGAAAACAACATCGGCATTTATGCCGGCGCGAACGCCGCGCTGACGCCAGACTATGTACGGCGTCATCAGCAGGTGATCGCTGACGCTGAGGCGCTGCTGATGCAGCTGGAATCCCCGCTGGAAAGCGTGCTGACGGCAGCGCAGCTTGCGCGACAGCACGGCACGCAGGTGATCCTCAATCCGGCCCCTGCGACCAGGCTGACGGATGAATTGCTGGCACAGATTGACATCATTACGCCTAACGAAACCGAAGCGGAGATCCTGACCGGGATTGCCGTTACCAGTGACGCTGAGGCCGCACAGGCAGCGCAGGTGCTGCATGCCAAAGGGATCCGCACCGTGCTGATTACGCTGGGGCGGCGCGGCGTATGGCTGAGCGAACAGGGTAACGGCGAGCGCATTCCTGGTTTTAACGTACAGGCCGTTGACACCATTGCCGCAGGTGACACCTTCAACGGTGCTTTTATTACCGCGCGGCTGGAAGGCATGACGATGCATGATGCGGTACGGTTTGCGCATGCGGCAGCGGCGATTGCCGTAACGCGGCCCGGCGCTCAGCCTGCTGTACCGTGGCGCCGCGAAATCGACGCTTTCCTGCAGCAACAGGAATAAGCGCTTGGCTACCATGAAAGATGTTGCCCGTCAGGCGGGCGTCTCCACCTCTACCGTTTCGCATGTGATCAATAACAATCGCTTTGTCAGCGAGCAGGTGCGCGAAAAGGTTGAACAGGCCATCCGTGAGCTGAACTATGCCCCTTCGGCGCTGGCGCGCAGCCTGAAGATCAGGCAGACGCGTACTATCGGTATGTTACTGACGGCCAGCAGCAACCCTTTCTATGCTGAGGTCGTGCGCGGCGTGGAAAACAGCTGTTACGAACGCGGCTATAGCCTGATCCTGTGTAATACCGAAGGGGATGAAGAGCGCATGAATCGCAGCCTGGAAACGCTGATGCAAAAGCGCGTGGATGGCCTGCTGCTGATGTGCACGGAGACGCATCTGCCTTCGGCTGAGATCCTGAATCGTTATCCCTCGGTGCCGATGGTAATGATGGACTGGGCACCGTTTGAGGGACGGGGCGATATCATTCAGGATAATGCCTTACTGGGCGGCGAAATGGCGACCCGCCATCTGATTGAACGAGGCTACCGGCGTATTGCCTGTATTGCGGGACCGCAGGACAAAACGCCGGCGCGACTTCGTCTTGAAGGCTTTCATAAAGCGATGGCGGCGCACGGTTTAACGGTACCTGATGGGTATGTAGTTGACGGCGACTTTGAGTTCCAGGGCGGATTCAATGCCATGACGCAGCTGCTGGCGCTGGAGCCGGTACCGGAGGCGGTGTTTACCAGTAACGATGCGATGGCCGTTGGCGTCTATCACGCGTTGTATCAGGCGGGCCTGCAGGTACCGCAGGATATTGCGGTTATGGGATATGACAACATCGAACTGGCCCGCTATCTGACACCGCCGCTGACCACGGTACATCAGCCAAAAGATGAGCTGGGCGAGCTGGCTATCGATACATTGATTCACCGCATGGGCGCGCCCGACGCCAGTCAGCAAACGCTGGTGCTGACGCCGGAGCTGGTGGAACGCGGTTCTGTTTAAGCCGCTTTCTTTTTCTTTTCCCGGTTGGCGATCAGGTTACGGCCGTCGCCGGGCCGCAGTAACAGAAACGCGGCGGCAGACAGCACGGTAATGACGCCCATCGTCAGAAACGTAGCGTGGAACTGCTGCACGGTCGTACTTTCAAAATCCTGGTAAAAGCGCAGCACCGCCGCGCTGACCGCAACACCAAAGCTGATAGAAACCTGCTGCGTTACCGCCAGTACGCTGTTGCCACCGCTGGCGTTGTCATCATTCAGATCGGCCAGCGTAATCGTGTTCATCGCGGTGAACTGCGTTGACATCGCCATGCCCAGCACAAACAGCGCTATCAGCAGCATAACTGCGCCCTCACCCGGCGACTGCAGCGAGAAGCTGGCGATCAGGATGCCAATAATGATAGTAATGCCCACCAGGGTCCGGCGATAGCCAAAGCGGCGCAGCACCTGCGTCACCGTCGATTTGGCCAGCAGTGAGCCTACCGCCGTAGGCCCCATCATGCAGCCTGCAATAATAGCCGGATAGCCGAAGCCCACCTGGAGCATCAGCGGCATCAGAAAGGGAATACAGCCGGTTCCGAGACGCGCCGCAATATTGCCGAGGATACCGACAGAAAATGTACGGGTGCGGAACATCGGCAGACCGATCAGCGGTGCGGGATGGCGCCGCGCATGCAGTATATAAAGAAGCAGCAGTGCAAAGCCGCCAAACAGCACCAGCAGCGCCTGCCATGACGCAACAATGCGCTCGCCGAACAGCTCAATGCCCACTGAGATCAGCACCAGCCCCAGACCGAAAAGAAGAAAGCCGGTAAAATCGAAGCGGCGTTTTGGCGTGGTGAAATCCGGCATATATTTACGCGCGTAAAAAATACCGGCAATACCAATGGGAATATTGATCAGGAAAATCCAGTGCCAGCTGGCGTAGGTAACCAGCAGGCCTCCCAGCATCGGTCCGAGGATAGGCCCGACCAGACCCGGCATGGTCACAAAGTTAAGCACCGGCAGCAGTTCACTGCGCGGATAGGCACGCAGCAGAGCCAGACGCGCCACCGGCATCATCATGGCACCGCCCACGCCCTGCACAATGCGTGACACCACCAGAATAGTCAGCGAGCCCGACAGGGCGCAGGCCAGCGATCCCAGCGTAAACAGTGAAACGGCAATAATAAAAATACGGCGCGTGCCAAATCGATCGGCCAGCCAGCCGCTGACGGGGATCAGCATAGCGACAGTCAGGGTATAGCTGATAACGGCGGACTGCATAGCAAGGGGGGATCGTTCAAGGCTGGTGGCAATGGCCGGCAGCGCTGTATTAAGAATGGTTGCGTCGAGTGCCTGCATAAAAAACGCCATTGCGGCTATCCACGGCAAGCCAGCCATACTGCGCGCAGAACGAATCATCGAAAATCCTTCTATTGGTGGTGCTGGCAAACAGCATTATCAGAAAAGAATAGCATTGCAGTTACAGGCGATGACGTTGATTTGTGCCTCTTACGAGGCCATTTTGGCCATTAATTGGTCATATAATGCCTGCTTTTAGCGCTTTCGCTCAAAAAAGAGACGCTCAGCTATTTTTTTGCAATAAACACTTGTCACCCGGCGAGAACTCCCTATAATGCGCCACCACTGAGAC